>JAAYJG010000280.1 GCA_012523055.1 Ruminiclostridium sp.
AAAACGCGTGGCGGGGGATAAACTGATTTCTGCTTCAGTGGCGGGTACAATCCCCCACTGGAGGGCATTTGATAAAATGCTCGCAGACCGTTCGTAACTATCAGAGATAGTTACGAACCAGTTGCACACAAAACGCGTAAGTCACACATAAAAACATTGATGTTTTTGCGTGTAGAAGGCGCTTTCAGCGCTCGCGTTTTGGCGCACAATTCGCGCAAGCGCTCATTGAATTATTCACTCAACACCCCCACAGTGTTTTGGGCGCTTGCCTGCGCAGGCTAAAACGTTGGCGTGATATCACCCCTCAGTATGTCGGTACCAATGCCTTAAAACAATATTCACAAGTTGAGGCAGGTAAATTGCGTTATTCACTGCTTTCTTCACCCCATACTTTTGCCAACCGTTCAAACAGAGCAAGCACTTCCGCTCTGGAAATGGGATCATGCCACTTGCTCTCACCGTCATTGCCAAGAAGAATTCCTTTTTCCTTCAGGCATATAATGGATGGATAAAAATCCATCGGCACACCGTTGGCAGGATCTGCATCGGTTAATTGCCTGTACCAGGATTTCAAGCGAGCATCTGCAGGTGAATGAGACAAGTGAATGGTTTTCAGGGTATCGCTGAAAGCAGGTTTCTTATTGAGTACGGCCATAGTATGGTACTTTCCGCCCTCCTGGATATCCTCATTCCACAGGAAAGCTGCCAATGCATAAAACACCTCGCCGCGGGTCATGGGTTTCAGAAGGGTTTCCCGTGTGTATTGATCAGGATGCACCAGGCCATCTTTGACGACCACTATATATTGTGTGTACCAGTCGTTCCCGATTTGCTCCGCTAGCCGGATCCAACTCTCAGCATCCTGCTGCGCTTTCTGTTTGATGATTTCCTCAGAGTTGTTAAACCGGGCCAGCATGGTTAGGACTTCAGCACGGGAGACAAGATTTGTGCCTTTAAAGGTTCCATCAGGGAAACCCTTTATCAGCATGCGATATACCGATAATGGAATATGTGAAGCATACCACTCATCTCCCCGAACATCGCTGAAGGTGAGCTTTGCCAGTTCCTTTAACTGGCTTCGATAGCGGGTGGCAAGACTTGTCACCTGTTTTCTTTTCATCATCGCGCCGTAGGTGGGGTTCAGCGAGTTATCACGGATATCGGCACTTTTACACAAGAGTTCTAATAGCCTGACCATTTCTGCATAATCTGAAGTGATAAGGCTGTTTTTTTGATCAGAAGCTTCACCTGCTTTTCGTGTTGATGTTGGTTCAGGCGGCTTGGTGGGAGAGGGTGTTGAGGGTGGCTTCATGGTTGGGGTTGGTAGTACACTGCTACCGCCGAGGTTTTGCTGGTTCTGGTTTGGAGAGTTTGTTGGTGTTGCATCGCCGCCGGGAGTTTGTTGGTTCTGGCCTGGAGAGGCTGTTGGCGATGAGCTTTGACCTTGCTCCGGGGTCGGACTTGCTCCCTGCGCAGGCGTTGGGCTCGGGCTTTGTGTTGGGGCAGGGCTTTGCTTTTGTGTCTGGGTCGGACTCGGTGTTGGATTCCTGCTGTCGGGAACCATAATTTGCTTGATTTCCTCTTCACTTAAGCACCGGTCATAGATTCTAAACTCGTCCACTAAACCTTCCAGACTATCTCCCCAGGGGTCACGGCCGATCACGATCTCACGGGAGGAATCCCGTTTTATTTTGCCGGTGCATTCAGTACGGGAACGTTCGATTCCGTCTATATATACGACAATATGTGAACCGTCATAGGTGATTGCGTAATGATGCCAGTTGGTGTCGTCCACAACGTTAGCCGCTGAACAACTTGAACCGGCAATTGATGCGGAAATCCCGGTTTTCGTTAGTGAAAGCCTGTATACCGTGTGTTTATTTACAAAAGTAGTTGCTGCGGTTTTATTATCCTTCTTTGCCAGAAAGGCTATCGTAATTTCATCCAAACCATCCAAATAATCGCTGTGTTTTACACTGATACCCCGGCTTGCATCATTATTTAAGCGTATTGCCTTTCCGTACAGGGAGTCTTCAAGAATGATGCTGTCACTTGCATTTACGGTCATATTCTTTCCTGAAACATCCAGGCAACCTGCGTCAAAAGGAAGGTATAAGTTCAGGTTAGGAAACTCAGATGGCAGTATGTCAAATATCTGGCTGGCAGTATGCTTATTCCCTGAAGTATCTGTGACGGTTAGTTGAACCGTATGCTTTCCGGCCATAAAGGAGTGGTTTACGACAGTGCCTGAGCCGGTAGTGCCATCACCGAAATCCCAGTGATACGAAACGATGCTTTTTCCCGCAGGAGCGTAAGAATTGCTGCCATCCAGGGTAACCTTAAAGGGTTCATACCCGGATGGGCGGCTAGACACATTGGAGTATTGAATGCAGGCAACCGGGAGAGAACTTCCCTGATGTTCGAAAGGCCCAATATCCCAGCCATTTCCAACAAGCCTGCTGTTTCCGACATAATCGCGGTCAAAATCCAGGCTTATTCCCGCATCAATTGCCGGACTGTTGGGATGAAGCAAATAATCATCGTTATCGATGTCGATAAACAGCGGATCTACATTTACAATATCATTTGGGAATTTTTCCTGACTATATTTTTTGTGTGCATCCGAATAAAAGAGCAGGTTATTGGATCCGCTCATTTGGTTGGAATCCAGACCAAAATAACAGATTCTTCCATTATAGAATATGTTATTCCTCACTTCTCCTGTCGCGGGCATTTCCTCTGTGCCCCTGAAACCAACACCATGTGTTTTCATGTTGATAAAAATGTTGTTATAAACTTTAACATCCTTCAGCTTGGAGATACACAGCCCCCATGCGGCAGCATCTTTAAAAACATTATTGCGAAAGATGATGTTATAAGAGTGGTAATGATACGCGCCTTCCCCCATAAACCCCTGATGATAGAAATCCTCTATAAAGTTCCCATCTATGATAATATTACGCGCAAATTCGCCGTTGTTATCAAAGGTTTGAAACCCATCCACATGAGCTTTCCCAATCTCCTCCTGTCGTGTGCCATGCATATAATTGCCCCGGATGATATGGCCTTCTCCAAAAAAACGAAAATAGTCTGAGTCGCCGCTTTTCCAAATCAAACGTTCCAGCTCGTTGTTTTCAACAAGCATATTGGTGCCGCTAACAGTTATTCCCATACTTATGCTTGAGAGATAGTTTCCGGCAACCCTGCCGTTTATACCGGAGGCCTGTATACCCAACCCAACATCGTGGATATAATTGTTCAGAACCTCAGCGCCTGTGCTTCCTGCAACCTGAATACCCTTTTCAATGACCTCAAACCCATCCATCACAACAAAATCACCATATTTTAAGGTAGCGCCGCAGACAGTCGCCTTATGCTTGTTACGCGATCGGAGGGTAAGTCTTTTCCCTTCCTCCGCGTAAATACGGTTTGATAAAAACTTTATCTGCTCACCATATGCACCCTCTTCTACAACAATCTCATCACCGGGAAGGGAGCTTGCGATGGCCTGCGTAATGGTTTTAAACGGTTTCGTTTGTGTACCGTCATAGCTGTCATCCCCTGTTGCCTGGCAAACGTACAGTTGCCCTGGGCTTCTTGGCTGCACTGCCTGCAGCTTTCCCTTTACTACGAGAATGTTATCATAATTCACCCAGTAACGGCTTGTACCCGCATCAACCCTGGCCAGTTTAATTTTTCCGCTGGTAAAGCGGTTTACAGCTATCGCGTTTTGGTCGATGAATGTAAAGTCATAATCTTTCCCGTTCTGATATCCATCCCTGTCGACTGCAATTGTAATGGCACTGCCGTCATTCAGGAAATGAATTTTATAGTTGTTCACAGACGGTTTCTCTCGGGGAGAAATTAGAACTCTGCTTACATTTGTTTGTGTAAGCTCTTCCTCGACACCATCCAGGGTACGGTACAGCTTTCCGGATGCAGGAGCGAAAGAATAGAAATTGTTTTCATCCTGATATGCAACAGATACCACGCCAGCTGTGTTATAGTAATTGAGGATAATGAAACAAACCGTATACTCTGATTGGCTTATCGTCTGATTCGATAGAACGGATGCCCCGGCATTCATGCGAAGGCGAATGCCACCACTGAAAGTATCACAAGCCAAAGGACCGCTGGAAATCCAGGTTAACCCGTTAACCAGGTTGGGATCGGCAGCGGTTAAATCTTTATCCTCGAAATCCTCCTGATATAATATGTCTCCGGGAGAAACACCTTCTGTTTCCCCAACAGCTGCAACTGTTAACAGGCGGCTGCCGGATATTCGTGCCTGACAAGGCATAACAGTTGAGAGTAATACCATTCCTATTACTATCATAATAGCAAATCTTCGAAAAAATACTTTCTTCACTTGAATCCTCTCCATTAAAACATATTCCGAGATATTCCTGTTATGGATTGTGTTCTCTGGATGAATACTTGCGTTGTGATAAAAGAATGGGGATTTTCCAAGACGAGTATATCACAGAAATCAACACAGAATCATTACACATGAGCAAAAAAGGCATTGATGGTATAAAGTAGTGATTCCTGCACTGTGACAGCGTGACTTTTGCATTTAGAAAGTGACTTTTGCATGAGTCATAAAGCTTTATGCACTACATGGTATGGGACACAACACATTTTTGACTGTGGCTAAAATCGCTTTATGGGGGTATCAAGCCGTTATCTATACCGGTATCATTGCCCGAACCAGAAACCCTGTATTGTCCTCAAACGAACGGAAGCTGATTGTTCCTTTGAGATTGTTCACACGTTCTTCCATGCCTGTAAGGCCGTTGCCCCTGGTAAAGGAGATATTTCCACAGCCATTATCCACGATGAACAGTTCAATAATATTGTCTTTCATTTTAACCGATATGGTGATTCGGGTTGCACGGCCATGCTTGATGGCATTGGTGACAGATTCCTGGCAAACCCTGTAAATTATGTTGTTCACTTTATCACTACAGGCAGTCAGATTCTCCAGTGATGATATTTCCAATATGATACCGGAGTTGGAGAGCCTGGAGGCAAGATTATTCAATTTTTCTGAAAGCATATTTCGAGACATCTTCCTCGATTCCTTCAGTAAGTCCGTCGCCAACATGGTTCCATCTGTTCCCGCCACTGCAATTTCTTCCAAACTGTTGTTGATTTCGGTGATCGCCTGCTCAATTCTCCGAACGGCGACGGTTCTGTCACCGTGTAAAAGCTTGTTGCTTTCCATGGTGTTCAGCGCAAGTATTAACGAATGGCCCATTACATCATGGATTTCTTTGGCCAGCAGGTTTCGTTCACTCAGTATCGTCAGTTTTTTAGAATCTTCAGCCAGCTTTTCAATATTCTCATTCATCTCCTCCAGGAATTGATTTTTTTCTGAAAGCCGGTTGATTGCAGTGAGGATTGCCGTATTATCATGGATGATAAAGATGGTTTTGCCTGTGGAAAACAGCCCTGGCTTTATCGGTTTAACTGTAACTGTAAAGTGCTTTGCTTATGTATGTATAGAATGAAGAGCACATCAAAAAGAAGCTTGACAATGTGAGAAGTGGCCAGACAATGCCAACGAACCCTGATCTCAGGGGCGATCATGGCTAAAAAATTGCATGTGAACAGCAGAATAAGCAGCCCATGTAAAAAGCAATAACTAAACAGCATCTTTGACCGTTTGGAATTGATAATGATATAGGTAAGAAAGCCGGTCATGACGGTAATAAAAAGAAGATAAATTCCCAATTCAATCTGCAGCTTCAGGATTAAAGATGCTACCATCACATTGCGCCCCTGTCAGATCAGATTGTTTCTCAATGCATACATCACAAGTTGTGCTCTGTTCTCAACACCTACCTGCTCGATGACTTTCGTGATCCTGTTTTTAACGGTTCCCTCCGCAAAGCTCATGATTTCTGCTATTTCGCTGTTTGATCGGCCTTCGCTGACCAATCGAATCATTTTCAGATCATCATCACGGATCACTGTATTATGCAGGCTATCTTCCCCGGTGCGGTTCTTTGTGAGCATGGAGCGCAGAACAAGGGGATTTAACACCGCATAACCCCAATGAACACAGCGGATCAGAGCAGTCAGCTTGTCCGGGGGCGTATCCTTCAACAGATAACTGTCCGCCCCGGAAGCAAAACAATCGGCAACCCATTGATCATCTTCCAAAGAAGTAAGAATGATCACTTTGGTGTCCGGACAGATGCTCTTGACTTGCTTCGTGGCGGTAACCCCATCCATCACGGGCATTCGAAGATCCATCAGCACAATGTCGGGTTTTTGCTCTTCGCAAAGCTTCACCGCTTGCAGACCGTCATAGGCGACCCCAACCACTTTGATTTCCTTGTCCATTTCCAGCATCATTCGTAAGCTTTCCGATAAAAGGGCATGATCATCGGCAATCAATAAACGCATAATCCACCTCATTGCAAAAAGGGACTACGGAACCTTCAGGCTGATACGTGGAGCGCTTTAACAGTGTTCCGCATCTTCACAATAGTTTCTCTCGTGATTTGTATCATTCGTTTGTTTTCCGCTTCAAACACAGATATATCTTTTGGGTCGTTTCCATCCGCATAAGCCCTCATAGTTTGAATACTCTGCCTTAATTGCTCCAGATAGTCCCCGGCAATGGCGTTTACCAGACCCATGATCCGTTCCCGCTCTTTTTCTGCGGCCAGGCTTCGGGCAACCTCGGCATATTTGCGCTGTGCTTCCAGCGCATCTTTCAATTGTCGGTTTTTATGATCAAGCTGATCCAAAAGTTTTTTATATCTGGTTATATCGTTGAAAACAAGAATCCTTTCCAGATACTTATTTTTGCGCATAATCGTGCGCATTTTCCATGTAAATGTGGCATCATTTTCTGAAGAAGGCTTTATTTCACCTTCATACATGCTTGAGGTTTCTTTATTCAGGCTGCTTTCCCGAAAATCCCCGGGAATGAGCCCGGAAGCATGGATGGCTTCCTCGATGTCCTGTAGGAAATTTTGTATGTTGTCACATTCAAATGCTGTGTTGATATAGCAGGGCTTGTCCTGCCTGTTGTAGATGACGATGGTTTCATTCACATTCTTAATGATTACACGGTTGATTTTCCTGCTTCGCGACAGGGCTACCCACAGGTAAACAGTCATACCTGTGCATCCGGCGATGATGCAGATACCGATTAAAAAAACCCGAAACATTTCCAGATTCAATAACTCACCATAAGCCGGCTGCATACGCTTTCCCTTTTCGACCCCATGTGACTTCATATTGTGGTTTTACTGTATAAAAACAGCAGTAAAATCATTTTATGAGCTTATATTTAGTATATTGACATAATATAACAATGGCAGCAATTACGCAAGTAATTACTGCCGTTGATAGAAAATACACCTGTACATAGCTGCAGCTATAAAGCTTCAATTAATATTCGTTCGATTGGTATGCAGCTTTCTGTAATCGCCGGGTGTTATATTCATATACTTTTTGAAGAACCTTTGATAGCTTTGAGCGTTGTTATAACCTACCTTTTCTGAAATCTGTGCAATATTCAGAAAGGTATTGGCAAGGTATTCCTTGCTTTTTTCAATGCGGGCATTGTTTAAATAATCCGTCAGGGTCGTTCCGGTTTTCGTGCGAAATATTTTGCTCAGGTAGGAATAACTGATGTCCAGATGATCCGCAACGTCGGTAATGTTCATGTCACGCATGTAATTCTCATCCAGATATTTTTTTGCCAGTTCACAATAATGATTTTCCTTTGCATCATTTCTTCCGTATTGGCTGCATACCTGCTCCAAAATATTTTTCATAAAGACCAGCATATGAGGAAGTGTTTCGTTTTCATTCAGAGCCTTTAATAAATTATCCCCGAGAGATTTGCTGAAGTGAAACTCATGATCCAAATCAACCATAATCCGGCCGCAAATATCCTTGATGCGAGATGCTTCTGACAGGGGTCGCAATTCATTCTCCAGTTTTTCAAACAGTTTGTCGGCTTCTGTCCTATCCTGCGAAACGACAGCGCTGATAAAGGATGCCTTTATATTCAAAATGGTATCGTATATTTCATCTGAGTTTTCTGATTTTTCAATTCTTTCCTCTGTAATGATCTCATAATTCCACCCAAGGAAATAGGCAGTTTCGATAAGCTGCAATAAAATTTGATACTGCGATAGAATCTCTTCAGCTTTTCTGATGGGTTTGCTGAGCGCGAAGTAGGCACCCTCGTTTGTAAGCTTTATGGTGGTATCTGTCAGAACTCTTCTGATTTGTTCAGCGTCCTGCCCTTCGTGGATACGATATAAAAGCACCAAATGGTCATGACTGTTTTTTGTAAGAATTCCCTTCAGTGAAGACTGAAGATAGGTTCTTAAAACCTCCTGCAGGTTCAGTCGAAACAGCATTTCCTCCTCTGTTGGCATTTCCCTGGCTGTCATATCCAGCTTTAGCACAAGCATTTCACACAAGCCGTTCCCGTTTCCATCAAACAGATAGGGATGGTCTTTCATAAAATCCTTCAGGGATTGGTTCCGTTCCAGGAAATTCCTGAACCGGAATGCCCGGGTGATTTCGTCAAATTGCTTCAGCTTCAGTTTAGCATTGGAATTGAAGGTGTTCATCTCTGAAAAAATATGTTTCAGCAATTCGATTTCATCATGAATATCTTCCTTCTGCAGGAGCTTCGTACCATTGGAAAAATCAGAATAGAGCATGTTAATGGGTTGATAGAGTCGTTTTGCCATATAGATGGACACTACCAGCAGAAAAATCAAAAGCCCGATACACACGATGACGATGTATTTCTCCAGATGCTGGGATTCTTGATAGATATCCCGGGCTGAATAGGATGTGAAACAGATGATATCGCCGTAGCCGATGGCCTTTGCGTAAAAAATACGGTCATTATCCCGGATAAAAGATACTTCCTGTGCATTGGGCACAAATCCTGTATCATAAAGCAAGCCGGGATCACCATATTCACTTGTTCCTTCAATAACCTTGCCATTTGCCGCAAAAAAGAATTCCTGACTGCCTTCATTCATCTCAAAGGTATCGGAAATATCCTTGAACAGTTTATTGATACTGATATTGGCCGCCAGATAAAAATCAGGCTTTCCCTTGATGACCAGAGTAAGGACCAGGTCATTGTATTGCTTGTAAAAAGAGTCGGATCTGCTGTAAAGCGCTTCATCATTCATGGAATAACGAAGCGGAAGCTGCTGAACGCTATAGCTGTCTGTCATTTCTTTCAGCCATTCTGTATCGTAAAAGGAGTTGAAATCATAGCTGCCCGCATTTGAATTGTAAATTCTTCCGGTGGTATTGTCATAAAAATATACGGAGTGCAGCCAGTAATATTTCTCCACCATGGTGGCCAGCCTTTTTGAAATCATCCACAGATCGGTGGTATAGTCCTCTGATGTGGTATAGGTGCTATACTTTCTGTCTCTCATCTCAAGAGCCACTTCCAGGTTAATGGTTTTAATTCTTTGGGTGATGCCGGATACAAGCTCGTTCATTTCGATGGATTTTTGACGGTGAAATTCCCTCTCAGCCTGGGTGAGGATCATGTGAGACCATAAAGCACCCAAAATACAAATGGGCAACAGAACAAGAAAAACATTTGACAGGATGATCTTGAATAAATATTTGCGGAAGCCAACAAATTCTCTTCCCCATTTCATCCGGTTTTTATGCTTTGTCTTCTCAAGCACAACCCTCATCTCCTGCAATTGATTACGGTGCAACCCGGCGGCAGATGGCCGATCGTGCTTTCAGTATAGCATACAGGAAACATTTGATTCAAACAAAGCGATAAATGTACCCTTCCACAATAGAATCTGATAGTCAGGGATAGTTATTGATAGCTGTAAATCGAATCATACTCTTGTGAGCACAGCCTGGCTTTTTCTATAGTGGTGGTATCGAACGGAGCACCGATAAGCGGAGGCGAATATGAGAAATCAATCTGTTATAAGAACACCAGACATTAGGGCGAGAGATAAAAACCTGCTTTTTTATGTTCAGAGGGATAAATGGCTTTACCTGATGATCTTGCCTGTACTGGTTTACTATATTATTTTCAAATATCTCCCGATGTATGGGCTTGTGATTGCGTTCAAGGATTATAACGTATTCAAGGGCATTGGCGCAAGCGAGTGGGTTGGCCTGGAAAATTTCGCGAAGGTGTTTTCCAACGCTCAATTCTGGAAATCCATCCGCAATACTGTTTTATTGAATCTGTCAACACTTGTTGTGAATTTTCCACTAACCATTCTCGTTTCGTTATTACTGAACGAAGTCAGATCACAAAAATTTAAAAAGGCAGCACAGTCTCTGTTATACCTTCCGCACTTTATTTCATGGGTGGTAGTTTCCGGGATTGCCGTCAATCTTTTTTCCCACAATAATGGCAGCGTCAATCATATGCTGAATGCCCTGGGGTTTGAGTCCATCCAATTTTTAAGCAAGAATGGATGGTGGGTTTTTACCTATGTGATCTGTAACGTCTGGAAGGAAATCGGATGGGGGACGATCATATACCTCGCTCAGATAACCAGCATTGATGAAACCCTGTACGAGGCTGCTTATATTGACGGAGCAACAAAAATGCAGCGCATCTTTTATATCACGATACCGATGATAAAATCCGTAGCAGTTGTGATGCTGATCCTTTCTGTCAGTAAGATGATGAGCATTGGTCTGGACGCTCCGCTGCTTCTTGGGAACACAAAGGTGATGGAGGTGTCGGAGGTTTTAAGCACCTACATTTACCGGCTTGGCATTGTGAGGGCTCAATACAGTCTTTCAACAGTAATCGGTTTATTTCAGTCGGTTGTGAACATTATCATTCTTTTTGTTGCCGACCGTTTTGTAAAGCTGATCGGTGAAGAGGGAATTCTATAGAAAGGAGACAACAGCGATGTTTATGAAAAGAAAAATAGAAAAAATCGATGAATTTACGATTGGTTCTTTGATAAACTATGTGATCCTTACCCTTTTGATCATTGTTTGTGTCTATCCGTTTCTAAATGTTATGGCAACTTCCCTAAGCAGCAATCGGGCTGTTCTGTCAGGAAGCGTTACTATATATCCGATTGAGTTTACACTCAATGCCTATAAAGACATTTTACATAAAAGCCAGATTTGGTTGTCCATGAAGGTAACGGTAATTGTAACCCTTTTGGGTACAGCGCTTGGATTGGTGCTGACTATTCTGGCAGCTTACGCGCTTTCCCGGAAAAGGTTGAAGGGCAAAGGGTGGATATCCGGAATTATCCTGTTTACGATGTACTTTAGCGGAGGCATTATTCCCACCTTCCTGGTTGTGAAAGATCTGGGGCTGTACAATAGTCTTGCAAGCCTCTATATTCCCAGCGCTGTCAGCGTTTTTAATTTCATTGTCATGAGAACATTTTTTCGTGAGCTGCCTGAAAGCCTTGAAGAGGCGGCCTACCTTGATGGAGCTTCCGATATTCAGATTTTGGTAAGGGTCGTTTTGCCGCTTTCTCTGCCGATTATTGCGACTATTGGCCTGTTCTATGCTGTGGGTTACTGGAATGACTATTTCAGCGCGCTGCTGTACATTCAGACACCGGAAAAGTTTACACTGCAGCTCAGGCTCAGAAGCCTTCTTTTTACCGAAGAGCTGAACCAGCTTGGGGCCAGCTCGGATGGGTTGGGGAACACCGTTATGGCTGAATCGTTAAAAATGACCTGCATTGTGGTGGGCACCCTGCCGATCATCATCATTTATCCCTGGCTGCAGAAATATTTTGTGAAGGGTGTTATGCTTGGCTCAATAAAGGGTTGAATTGAGCGGGCGATCATATACACTAAAATATAATGGGAGGTATGAAATTATGAAAAGCAAAGGAAAGGTTCTGGCCCTGGTGTTGCTGTTTTCAGTCCTCATCAGCATGCTTGGCTGTACCGTGATTCCAGGCGGAAACACGGCAGACCCCCAGACAGGTGGAAACGCAACAAATGACACAAGCGGAGCGGTTGAACAGACCAAGGGGTTCCAGACAACCTTTGGATCCAGGAACTTTGGCGACACTACGATTACGGTAGAGGTTTTTGACAGGAGCAATGCCCCGGAGGGCAGTACGGTCGTCGACAACAAATGGGTGGATTATATCAATGAAAGCATGGGTAAGGTGGGTATCAAAGTGCAGTTTGTGGCAGTACCCCGTTCGGAGGAAGTAAGCAAGGTGCAGCTGATGATGGCTTCGGGCACAGGCCCGGACCTGATGCTATCCTATACCTCTGCAGTGGTCGAAGGCTTCTATAACGACGGAGGGACGGTAGACCTGGCGCCCTATATTGATGGGGCGGATCAGGCAAGAAACCTGAAGCAATACATCTCAGAGCAGTGCCTGAATGTAGGACGAAACGCGCAAAACGAACTTTGGGGTGTTGCGGCAAAACGCTCCACCACTGCCAGGCAAAACCTCTTTATCCGCAAAGACTGGCTGGATGCGCTGGGTTTGGCGATACCAACCACGGTGGATGAATTGTACCATGTTCTTGATCAGTTTAAAAACAACAATCCCGAAGGTAAAACCAATGTGATCGCTTCCAGCTTTGCAACCTGCAACTCCGGTTATCCCGCGGGAGTGATGTCCTATGCATTTATGAAAAGTGTTATGGATGAAACAACCTTCAATATCAATTCAGGCTCCACAACCGATTTGATATACACCGATGATGGCTTTGCAGAATACATGCGGTTTATGAACAAGCTGTATAACAACGGTCTGATAGATACCGAATACTATGTCAATAACGATTTTGGACAGACGGTGAAGGAGTATTTTGTAAACGGGCAATTAGGATGCTTTGAAGAGGGCGTAAACTACAATGTTGACAATCTTCGCGGAAGCTTGTTGCAGAACCTGAAGGCAAGCAACCCGAATGCTGAATTCATCAGCATATCGCCTATGAAGAATGTGAATGGTGGTAAGGTCTATAACAATGGTTACCCGGTGAATGGCGCATTTGTTTTTGTTCCGAAAACCTGCAAAAATGTTGAAGCCGCTGTAACTTATCTGGACTGGATGGCAACGAAGGAAGGCGGGTTTGCCATTTTCCATGGTTTTGAGGGGGAGCATTTCAAATATGACGATGCGGGTACACCGTGCATTATCGATACCCAATACAACGCGGCCGACAAGGACTGGACAAGACACGATCTATTTCTGGTAGGAAACCAGGGCTATTATCAAACAACGGAAGAATTTGCGAAAGCTACTTCCAAAGAGCTTCCCGGATTTGAGCAGTATGTACTGAACAATTATGAGAATGCGACAGTGGGCATTGTAAAAAATGAGACCACCTTCACAGCCCCTACCTATACCAAAATGAATGCTGAGATAAGCCTGATACAGGACGAGTATTTTGTAAAGCTGATTACCGGCTCTGCAGAATCCTTTGATAAAACCCTGGCAGAATTCAAAGAGAAGCTTAAAAACCTGGATTATGACAAAATCATTCAGGAGCGTACCGAGCATTATAAATAGTTGATACATAAGCTCAGTCTCTGCGAATCAACAAACAGATTCCTCATCTAATTCAGATTGACCAATAGCTCCATTCAACGATAGTATAAAAAAGGAGTTATTGGTCAGTCTCATGTTATATAAAGAACTTAAGCCTGTAAACAAAGTATTGGAAAGGAAAAGGAAACATGATACGGGTGGCAATCATCGGAACAGGGAATATATCTGGTGCTCATATCAGCGCCTATCTGGCATTTCCAGATCGATGCAGGATCACCGCCCTGTGTGACATTTATCCGGAAAAGGCAGAGGAGAAAAAAAGCAAGTATGGCTTAACAGCAGACGTTGTCGACGCTCACGAAAAGTTACTGGAGCGTGAAGATATTGATCTGGTCAGTATCTGTACGCCACCATTTTGCCATGCGGAAATTGCAGTGAATTTTCTGAAGGCAGGTAAAAACATTATTGTGGAAAAGCCCATGGCGGCTTCATTGGAGGAATGCGATCAAATCATCGCAGCTTCCAAAGAAGCTGGGAAAACCCTCGCAGTAATCGCCCAAAACCGTTTCAAGGATCCGGTGATGAAATTAAAGGGGGTGCTGGACAGTGGTAAAATTGGAAGGGTGTTGCATGCACAGGTAGATTCGTACTGGTGGCGGGGGCACTGTTACTATGATTTGTGGTGGAGAGGCCTGTGGGAAAAGGAAGGTGGCGGCTGCACATTGAATCACGCGGTGCACCACATCGATATGTTGAGCTGGATGCTGGGTAAGCCAACCCATGTTCAAGCCCTTCTAAGCAATGCGGCCCATAACAACGCCGAAGTGGAAGATATCTCCATTGCCGCGCTTCAATATCCCGAGGGCTCGGTTGCACAGATTACCAGCTCAGTGATTCATCACGGCGAAGAACAGCAAATTGTCTTTCAGGGAGAGAAGGCAAGAATATCCGCACCCTGGAACGTTTATGCAAGCACTTCCCAAAGCAATGGGTTTCCTGTTAAGAACAAAGAGCTGGAAAGGGAACTGGAGGAGCTTTATGAAAGCTTACCAACGCTTGCGCATACGGGGCATGAGGGCGAGATCCACGATGTCCTGAATGCGATTGAAACAGGAGGTGAACCGCTTGTTACAGGTGAAAGCGGTCGATTGACCATCGAAATGATCACCGCAATTTATAAGGCCGGCTTTGAACATCGTATGGTGGAGCTTCCGATTCAAAAAGAGGATGAGTATTACACAGTGAACGGTATTCAGAGAAATGCGATTCGCTTTCACCAGAAAACTGCCAGCGTCATTCATTTGGAGAGCAAACAGGAAATTACGACGGGAAGCAGTTATGAAAAAAAGAGGAGTAGTCAATATGGAACGAAAAGAAGGTTTTAACCATATGCCAAAAGGGAAACCAAGCAAGGTTGTTCAACCCGGTGAGTTTATGTTTGCGGCTGTCGGTCTGGATCATGCCCATGTTGGAGGAATGACCAACGGCTTGCTGGAGGCAGGAGGAACACTCAAATATATCTATGATCCGGATCCGAAAAAAATGGACAGATATAAAAAGCTGTTTCCGCAGGCCGCCCTTGCGCGCAGCGAGGAGGAAGTTCTTGAGGATCCTGAAGTGCACCTTGTCGCAAGCGCCTGCATTACTTCTGAAAGATGCGCTTTGGGCTTGCGGGTCATGGATGCCGGCAAGGATTATTTTACCGATAAGGCACCACTGACCACGCTGAAACAGTTGGAAGCCGCCAGGAAAAAAGTTGAACAGACCGGTAAAAAATATGCCGTTTATTACAGTGAACGCATTCACAATGAGGAAGCCGTCTTTGCGGGTGAGCTGATTGAACAGGGTGCAATCGGGAAGGTTATACAGACTATCGGGATGGGACCGCATCGGTTAAGCGCAGCCTCCCGACCGGATTGGTTCTTTATTAAGGAAAAATATGGCGGTATCCTTTGTGACATTGGCAGCCATCAAATTGAGCAGTTTTTGTTTTATACAGGTGCCAGCGATGCCACTGTTGTAAGAAGCCAAATCGCCAATTATGCTCATCCCCAGTATCCGCAGCTGGACGATTTCGGTGATTGCATGCTGGTGGCGGATAATGGTGCCAGCGGATATTTCAGGGTGGATTGGTTTACCCCCGACGGGTTGTCCAACTGGGGGGATGGCCGTACCTTTATTCTGGGAACCGAAGGTTTCATTGAACTGAGAAAAAATATGAACCTCGGCGATAATACCGGCAGCAGGGTGCTTTTAGCCAACCACAAAGAAGAGACCAGCTTTAATGTGCGGGGTAAAGCGGGCTATCCATTCTTTGGACAGCTGATTCTGGATTGCCTGAACCGTACCGAGACAGCCATGACGCAGGAGCACGCTTTTAAGGCGGCAGAGCTGTGTGTAAGGGCTCAGTTGATGGCAGAAAAGCTGAAATAGAATACCGAATTTTATTTCGAGTTATGTGGACCATTAAGAGAACGATGCAGTCGAACAATCGACTGCTATCCGTTCTCTTTTATTAAATGCTCGCAGACCGTTCGTAACTATCAGAGATAGTTACGAACCAGTTGCACACAAAACGCGTAAGTCACACACAAAAACATTGATGTTTTTGCGTGTAGAAGGCGCTTTCAGCGCCCGCGTTTTG
>JAAYJG010000281.1 GCA_012523055.1 Ruminiclostridium sp.
AAAATCCATCCCGGTACCAATGTTGGGATCGGCTCAGATGATACATTATTTGCTACAGCAGATGGAACCGTTAAATTCGAAAGAATGGGCAGAGACAAAAAGAAAGTCAGCATCATCAACGGTTAAAAGGTAAAAGCTTATGGGGGGCGAAGAGGTTCGTCCCCTTTTTGTCTGATTAAAAAGCCTGTAATCGGGTAGAATCCTGACATGACTGCCGGCCAATCCATGCCAGGCCGGTTAAGAACCTTGGAGGGCAACAAAAATGTTTATAGATCTGGCTGAGATTTATGTAAAGGCCGGTGACGGCGGAAATGGGAGGGTCTCCTTTCACCGCGAAAAATATGTGGCGGCGGGCGGCCCCGATGGCGGAGACGGCGGAGACGGCGGAAACCTGATCTTTCAGGCCGACCAGCATCTGCGTACCCTGGCCGATTTCAGGTACAAAAGAAGCTATAAGAGCGAGCGCGGAGAAGACGGCGGTCAAAGAAAATGCTTCGGGAAAAAGGGTGCGGATCTGGTGATCAAGGTTCCCTGCGGAACCCTTGTAAAGGATAAGGAAACCGGATTGATTCTGGCCGATATCACGAAGGATGGCCAGACCGAAATCATAGCAAAGGGCGGTAAGGGCGGCAAGGGTAATGTCCATTTTGCCACACCTACCCGGCAGATTCCAAACTTTGCAAAGAACGGTACACCCGGAGAAGAAAG
Source organism: Ruminiclostridium sp. (assembly GCA_012523055.1). GTDB lineage: Bacteria > Bacillota > Clostridia > DSM-8532 > DSM-8532 > JAAYJG01. The sequence goes on from JAAYJG010000281.1 coordinate 709, forward strand.
ATGGATCATCCTGGAGCTTAAGCTGCTGGCCGATGTTGGCCTGGTAGGGTACCCCAATGTCGGTAAGTCCACGCTGCTTGCTGCAGTGTCATCAGCCAGGCCGAAAATTGCCAATTATCACTTCACCACTCTTTCTCCAAACCTGGGGGTTGTTTCCATGGGCGAGGGTGAAAGCTTCGTCATAGCCGATATTCCCGGATTGATAGAAGGTGCTCACGAAGGCGTCGGACTGGGGCATGATTTTTTACGGCATGTGGAGCGCACCAGAATTCTGGTTCATGTGATCGATATCGCAAGCCTGGATGGACGGGATCCTGTTGAAGATTTTCATACCATCAACAATGAGTTGGAAAAATTCAACCCGGAGCTGGCGAAGCGTCCGCAGATAATCGCTGCAAACAAGGTGGATGTGCTTTCCAACCAGGATATACTTAAGGGTTTCACAGCATCTATGGAGCAGCAGGGATACAGGGTGTTTACAATCAGTGCGGCGACAGGAACCGGGGTAAGAGATTTGGTGAACTATGTTTATGAGCAGGTGAAAACCCTGCCCGAACCCATTGTGTATGAGCCCGCCCCGAAAGAAATGCTGTATAAGGCTGAAACGGAAGAACCCTTTACAGTGGAAAAGGAAAATGAGGTTTATGTGGTGGATGGTCCCTGGATTCGTGGAATTCTGCGCGGAATAAACTTTGAAGACCGGGAATCCCTGCAGTATTTTCAGCGAGCGCTTCGCCAGAAGGGCGTCATCAGCGCCCTTGAACAAAAGGGTGTTCAGGAAGGTGACACGGTGAGGGTCGGAGAAGACACCGAGTTTGAGTATGTGCCATAAGCCAGTCTGTCAATACCTGGGGCATGTAGGTTTAGTGTCACTGCCGGAATTGATGCGTCTTCCGTATTATCAGTATCCGGGGAGAATGCGGGTTCAAAGGATCCACATCATTAGAATTATCATATGAACAATCTGTCATCGTGCCCAGGGGCACGCAGAAAGGATTCAATAAATATGCTTACTGGAAAACAACGCAGTTATTTAAGAAGCATTGCCAATACAATCCCTACCATCCTGCAGGTTGGGAAGGATGGAATATCCGCCAATATGATCAAGCAGGTGGATGATGCGCTGGAAGCGCGGGAGCTTGTGAAGGGCAACGTCTTAAAAAATTCGACCATTGAGGCCAGAGAGGCCTGTGAACACCTTGCACAGTCGCTTAAGGCCGAAATCGTTCAGGTTATTGGCAATCGCTTTGTGCTATATCGGCAATCCATTGACAACAAAGTGATAGTGCTTCCCTGATCTGAATCCAAAGAAAAGTCAAAAAAAGGAAGGCTCTGTGTTACGTCTTTTCAGGAAACAGAACCTTCCCTTTTTATGTCTTTCAAGGCACATAACCTTCCTCTGTCGTTTCTTTCAGTAAACAAAGCTTCCCTTTATTTCAGGTCTTTTCTCCTGAAGCAATCGTCTTGTTCAACCGTTCAGACATCACCAGCATTAAAAATGCAAAGAAAATTAAAAATACCGGGTACAGGCCTATGTTAATATAATCAGCAATGAGGCCAAAGAGAGGCGGCATGAAGGTGGTACCCGCATAAGCGCTTGCCATTTGTATCCCGATAATCGCCTGTGAGTTTTCCGCCCCAAAGTTTGTCGGCGTTGAGTGGATGATTGACGGATATACGGGAGCGCAGCCAAGGCCGATGACAACAAGCCCAATTAAGGAAGGTATCCCGCTTGTAAATGGAATGCCAACCAAAGCTATTCCGCAAACGATGATAACCAATCCATACCGGATAAGCTGCTTGTCTCCGATTTTATCCGCGATAAATCCGCTGGCAAACCGCCCAAAGGTTATACCAAAATAGAACAGGGATGCAAATCTTGCGGCGGTTTCCGAATCCACTGCGCGAAATCCAAACAAATAGCTGCTTGCCCACAAGCCTGCAGTGGATTCAAGCGCACAGTAACTGAAAAAGGTGAACAGAACAAGCTTAACCCCCTTTATTTTTATGGCTTCTCGAAGGCATAAAGCAACATCCGCGCCTTGCGAACCCGGCTGGGCGGGGCTTCTTTTTTTCCATAACGGCAGACTGAAAAAAAGAATGATGGTTAATACAATCTGAATCAATCCGACTGAACTGTAACCTCTATTCCATCCATAACCGCCCGACAGGCAATAACCCATGATATATGGGCTGATCGTCGTCCCAACCCCCCAAAAGCTATGTAACCAGCTCATATGCCGGGAGGCATAATGCAAAGCGACATAATTATTTAAAGCGGCGTCAATTGCACCGGCTCCAAGCCCGTAGGGAACAGCCCACAGGCAAAGCATAATGAAGGAGTTGGAAAGGGAAAAACCAAACAGTGCAATTGCAGTCATCAGTACGCTGATTGCGGTCAAAAGCCCTGCGCCCAGTTTTCTTGTCAGTTTATCAGACAAAAGGCTGGACACAATTGTCCCGCCGGCAATAATCATCGTAACAATTCCGGCATAAGAGATCGGAACATCAAGCTGTTCATACATAACCGGCCATGCTGAGCCAAGCAAAGAATCCGGCAGGCCCAAACCGATAAAGGCAAGATAGATAATGATCAATAATAGTGAAACCATGAAACGTCTCCCTGATGAAAAATATTAAGAAGATATTTGAGTGTTGGATTTCATACGTAGTAAAATCCTTTACATTATAACATACCCTCTGAAAGCATGTTCAAAAAAGAAAAATAGCATCAACTTAAAAAGAATGCTTTTTGTTATAATCAGGGACCCTACTGACTGATAGTCAGCTCCTGAAAAAACATATTGTTCTCCACTGTTGTTTTTAAAGCTATGGATGGATAATGGGACAGGATATGCTTCACATTGTATAATCCTACACCTCTGTGGGCTCCTTTTGTGGAATACCCCCGCTTGTACAGGTGTGTAATATCAGGCTTTACATCATAAGTGTTTGAAATAATGACAGATGTAAAGGTTTCGTCACAGTCCATGACGATATGCAGTTCTTTCTCTCGGGATTCGGTGGCAGCTTCAATGGCGTTATCGGTTAAAATACCAATCAGCCTGCACAAAACAAGGGGATCCGTTTGCTGAAATTCCATGGGCGTAAAAACATACAGCTGCACCGTGATCCCCATGGACACCGCCTGATTCAGTTTATGTCCCAGAATACACTTCACCCCTGGATCGTAGATACGTTTCAGAGGGGAAAGGAAGTTTTTAGGCGCTGATTCATCATTTTCCTTCAGGATCGAACGGTATAGGCTGTTAAACTCTTCCCATTGTTCACCTTCTACATAACCCTTGATGCAAAACAGGATATTCATGAAGTCATGCTTCTGATTTCGGATATCTTCATAAAGGTCCTCAATAATCCCGGTATACTCAATCAGCTGCTCATATTGCTTGTTCTGCAGCTCTATTAGTTTTTTGTGCCTGTTTAGTGCAATATAAAGGCATACCAGAAATATCGTCAGGAATAACAGACCCGCAAGAGGGCAAAGATATAACAATAAATCTTTGCTAAGTAACTCGTTGTCCGGTACGTACATTCCTGTGTTTTCAAAAACTACCTGCGGCACAGACATACGCCATTCAAACTTTAACACGACTGATCAGCTCTTTCCAGTTTGGTTTTGATATATCGCAAACCTTCCCGTCATTCATGGTGACAGAATAATACTGCTTCTCGTTTTCAAGTTTGCGGATTTGACGAATATTCACAATGTAGGATCGATGACAACGATAGAAGTGACCGTCCAGGCTCTTTATCACGTTTTTCAAGGTATCATGGAAGGCCAGCACCGCGCCATCCTTCAGGGTGCAATGAAGAAGCCTTGAGCCAGGCCTGGTTTCAATATACATGATGTCATTAAGCCGCACCGAATGGATGCTGTTTGCTCCCTTCAGCGTGATCAGCTGTGCACTGTCCTCATCCTCCATTCGGGTGGTTTCATCCAGAACGATGTCGATACATTCGAAAATTCTTTTCTGGAAGTTTTCATCATGTTTATAGATATAATCCAGGGCTCGTAGTTTGTACTGCAATATTTTCAGACTGAATTCAGGATGCGAGGAAATAAAGATGATGTAAGCCATGATGTCCTTTTTGCGAATTTGCCTGGCCAGGGTAAATCCGGAGAGGCTTTCCTGGTTCAGGATGATATCCAGAAAAAACACATTGGTATGTCCGACGTTGGCCTGCGCAAATTCAATCACCTTATCAAACTGATTCTGAAACAGGTATATGCGGCAGTCCAGGCTTTTCAAGGGCGTATATTCACTGATAAAGCCCTTGATGATGGAACCTGTGCTCGGGTTGTCTTCACAGATGACAAAATGAATCATAAGCACCTCCGGAAATAACAAAAAATAACTAACTAATTTAAATATCGGTTAAA
>JAAYJG010000005.1 GCA_012523055.1 Ruminiclostridium sp.
ATGAAGCTTATTGCTTCTTGTTTAGCCATAATCAACAACCTCCCGAACGTATGTTTTCATATAAATTATACCAAACATGAGTTCGTTATACAAGAGATTACTGATTAAAAGTCATAGTCATTTAATATTTTTGTTTTTCAATTTACAGATTTTCCTATGTTAGAATTATAACACAGCCACTGTCCTTTTGTATGGACAGTAACTTTAAAATCCCAGTTCTTTGCTAATCTCCTTTTCTTCTGCCTCTAGCTTTTTCTTCGCCGCATCAATTTTCTTTTGATATTCGAGAGTTGCAGATTTTATCTTGTCACCAAGCTGCAGGCATTTCTCAGTATCATAGTCTGGGATTTCAATATTACCGAGCTTGCTTGCATTGATAATTCTAACGCCTGCTCCAGTGGTTACACTATCCAGAACAAGCCTTCCCAAATCACTTCTAAGGTACTTAAGCAGCACATAGGGGCTATACTTCTCTTTATTCACTCGAATAATTGTTAGGTTGTTAGATATAAATGCTGGCAGGTAATCATCCGGTACAATAACCGCCTTGGCCGTTGTACCTTTAGTTGTCATTATGATATCCCCAGCTTGAATATCATACTTCCCATACCAGTTCACCTTTTTATCACGAATCCGATCGTCCTCTTCATATAGGATCATGTCATCTTGAATATTCCTCACATTGAGAAAATAATGAGTTGCATTTTTCTTTAGCACTTCTAGATCACTTGCAGGCACCTGAACTCCAGGCAAAATCTCTGCAATTTCTTTTAAAAGAATCGAATTGCTTAGCTGCTGCTCAATCAGTTGGGCATTAAGATAATAAGAGGCATTGAGGTTATACTCATTCTTCCTTAGCATTTCTAAATCAACAACTGTTGAGAATTGCTTTTCTTCGGTTCCATTCTGAACAACATCGATGATTCTGTTGATCGTTTCACTCGTTAAACTGTTCTGCCTTCTATTCTTTCTAATGAAATGTTCTGAAGCATCAATCATAATGACTTTGTTCTTAATAGGTTCAGCTTTTCGCTTATTAAACACTACGATAGCAGTTGGTATCGCAGTGTTTACGTACATACTGCTCGGAAGCATAATGATGGCTTCGATTAGATCATCGTTTATTATTCCTTCTCGTATTTTTATATCGCTTGCTCTATTGAGTCCACCTACAGAAGTTGTTGCTATCGCTCTTCCTGTAGGCTTCAGTTTGTTTAATGCAATCTGGTAATTTGCCCAGTCCGCTGCGCTTTTAGATGGCAAACCATATTTATATACTGGTGCGTCATCGATCGTTACACTGAGTGCAAATGGAGAATCCATTAGCACGTTATCAAATCTCTCAAAATCAGCTTCCGAATTAGTATAGACACTTCTTTGTACTATTTGAGCAGATCTAACTTCATTGATGATGAACAACATATTAGAAATACCATACATATCGAAATTGATTTCTTCGCCATATAATATTGGATCCAGATCTTTATACTCACTGAAAACTCTCGCTAAACAGCTTCCTGCACCTGAGAACAAATCAGCTATGTTCATATTTTTTACTGGTTTAATCAATTTGCACATTATTTCTCTAATGCTCTCTGGCGTTGAGTAAACATCATCTTGCCCATCTGCATCCATAACAAGTGCATTGAATAATCTCTGGAGTTCAAACGAACTGTATTCCTCCCAATCCGAAAGTGTGAATGCACTTACTATTGCATTCAAATCACTCAGTTCTTGCTCGAATCTGTTTGGGAGCAGTGAGAATAAAACCCCTCTAAGGATCGGATAGCATTCTTCCACACAATTAGCTATGAACTTAAGTTTGTCACCAAGTGATTGACCATCTCTGAAATACGCATCATCAAAACAACACGATTTAAGTTGGTCTTGTTTGAGCACCCACTTGATGAACACCATGCCAATATTTATTCTTACGATCTCTTCAACCTGAAAGTGACCTCTCATCAAATCTGATGCCCTATAAACCAAACGTTCGTCCCTTTCAACCATAAATCCATCTCCTTAACAGGTATACTCATACTTAAATAATTTGTATAACGATATCGTTTATTTCTACTTTTTTATCTTAACACTCAGTATTCGTTATGTCAAATATTATTTTATAAGTATGTGTATACTTAATTACGCAGTAGGCATATAGATAATCTTTACTCATGTTCTTTCTCTGATGTTAGATTAATTCTTCAAGTGATTCCTTCTTGTCAGTCCATATTGAACCCCACCTCAGTCCATGAAAAAAGCATAGCTCCCCCTTGGTGGAAAACTATACTTATTTCACGACTGGCATACTGCTATTTTATAAAATAACGATTTGAAGAATTGCTGCCATTCTCCCTATAGCGGCACTCCTTACGAAGCAATCCACACATCAACAAATCATTTAGAGCTCGTTTTACTGTACTGACTGACATTGAAGTATCTCTAGCAATGGTTTTTATGGCTGGCCAACATTCGCCTTCTGCATTGCTTCTGTCTTTCAAATACATATATACTGATTTGGCTCTAGAGGGTATTTCTTCTCGGTATAGATTCCCAAAGAAACTCAACCGCTTCACCTCCTATGTTCTAATAATTGCTTTTCGTTTCACGGCTGATTCATCGCTTGAATCCATCGCAGGAGAATGGAGCGTCCCACCTCGCTTGCTGGTTTCAGTAGTTTCGTCATCAGCGGCTTCATCATCCACATCAAGAGCCATAGTATGTCGCACTATATTTTCTTCAAGCTCCTCTTTATCAGCGTAGTACACTTTACGATGGGACTTTTCCTCAGTTTCATATATCTTGTCAAATGTAATCCCCCAGCCCAAAAAGAGCTTCAGCTTTGTTTTCATTGGATGTACACCAGTTTTCATAACAACAAAGTTTCCTTTGGGTAATGCCTTTAGTTCATCCGCTGTGAGCAGTGGTCTTTCTATCATCTGCAGACTTTGAGACGGATCATTCTTTCCTCGACTAATGCTGCCACTCATCACAGTTCTGCTGCCAAGAGCCTTAGAGAGTACCTGAGCAGTTTCAGAGTTGGGAGCAAAGCCACCGAAGATGGTAAGCTGACAGTTATCTGTTATGATTTGACTGCCTTCTTTTCCATAGTTTCTATCGAGCTGAGCGAATGACTGAATAATTGGAATCACCGATATCCGTCTCGATCGACCAGCAGACAGCATCATCTCAAAAGACTCAATCTTTGGGATGGTCCCAATTTCATCTGCGTATATCATCACTCTATTTGGGAGCTTCCCACCGTTTTCATCTGCCACGGTAAGCATCTCTCGGTAAAACTGTTGTAAGAATAGCGACACCATAAAGTACTTTGTGTTATCTTCCTCCGGGAGAATGAGAAAGATTGCTGATTTCTCGTTACAGAAAGTTTCCGCATCAATCGCCGTATCAAAACATAGAATCTGTTCCATCTCAGAATCCAAAAATGCATTAAGCCTTGATAGTACCGTTGAGAGCACAGATGCCATAGCTTGTTCAGCCGAATTAAGAGCTGCTCCTGCGAACCACTTTGCCTTATGGGTAGGTGGTAGCTTATCCATCAAAAGTTGAAATTGACTTTTCCCTTTGATCTTGCTCGGTGCCATCAAGTCCTGCACCATTTTGAAGACAGAAATGATGTGCCGCTTGTCGACCTTTTTGCCGTCCTCAATAGTTGGCGGGAGAAATTCTGCAATCAAGAGGATCACCGAAGTGAGGAGCCCCTCTGCCGCATCATAGAAGAATGCATTCTGCCCCATAGCTGCATTGTTCCCATCGGTTGAAATAATCGTTTTAGAAATTATTTTCGCATATTTTTCAGCCTTTGCTTTCGCTGAGTAATTGCTGTTATCCACACGATGCAAATCCATCCTAGTTTCTTCGTATATTTTACTCATATGTTTCAACAAGCGAGATACAACAAGCGCCACAGAAGGCTCTCCGAACTTATCAATATTATCAAGAAAGAACTTTGCATACTCATTGCCCTGCTCTGCAGATAGGTTAAGCCATTTGATTGCTTGTTCTTTATCCTTTGGCACATCTTTGCCGAGCAAATAGGTTTTGCCTAAAAGGTACTGCGAGAACGGATTTCCGTCTTCCGCAGAGCTCTCTCTTTTCTTGATATCTGTATAGGCTGCAATGCCAAGCAAACTAAAAAACAGCACCGCCTGTAGGATGCTGTTAACCTGCATAGTTGAACATATTTCGGATTCTTTGAACCAATGTCGGCATAACCACATCACCAAACAGTGCGTAGAGACCGGCAAGAAGAAGTGCACCCAGCACTACTGCAATCAGAATCTTCACTGCCGTATCAATATAGCCCTCACCCTTATTGTTGCTTACGGCCAGCCTTGCTTTGATAGCTTGCTTCACTACAAATTCGTTTGCTCTTTTCATCATCTTTTTCATCTAATCATTCCTCATTCTTTCTTTGAATTTTGATTTACAGTGTCATTGTTTGTGCTTGCTCCTGCTCTTTTTCAGCAGGATGTTCTTGCTTTTGGCTTTGTGTCAAAGCCTGTTCATAGGCACCCATCACCGCTTGGTCGAATTCCTTTCTGGCTTCTGATGTACAGGGGAAGCAGATATCCTTGTACTCACCATTTCCGGCTTTAAAGCTCGGCATCGATACAAAGAGCCCTTTGGACCCTTCCATCAATTTGATGCCCCTGATGGCAAAGGCATCATTGATATTTACCGTAGCTGTTGCCCGGAGTGTTCCCTCCGGGCGAATGCTCTGAATCTTCACGTCATAATGAAGACCTGAACCTTCTTTCTTCTGGGTGTTACTTGTTTTCGCCATTCTTCATCGCTCCTTTCTTAGGACGCACTTCCATAGTTGAACATGTCTCTGATCCTCTGTGTAAGCGTAGGCATGACTACATCGCCAAACAGTGCATAAAGACCAGCGAGGAGAAGTGCTCCCAGTACCACAGCAATCAATATTTTGACTGCCGTATCAATATAGCCCTCTCCTTTGTTGTTGCTCACCGCCAGTTTCATTTTGATTGCCTGTCTTGTTACAAAGTCATTTGCCTTTTTCATAAAATTCTTCATCAATCGTTCCTCCATTATTAGTTTTTACATGCTCATGGTTATCCCATGTTTCTGTTCATGGTTACTGAATTCAATATCCTTAAAGCCCATCCGATCCACATAGTGAAAAGCACTGCCACTGTCATCATAGAGTTCCACCACATCAGAGATTGAAAGAGAATGCCCCTTAAATCCTACGGGATGATCCATATTAAACTTTGAGTAGATTGCCTCCAAATCATTGGTATCAAGCTCTCCATCATAGACTGCATCATAGTTTTTGATGCAGGGTTCGCCGTAGATGTTTTGGATTTCATCATAGGATCTGAACCGAAGTTCAAAGTCCGAGTCAGGCTTTAACTGCCAGATGCGAACATTTTTTAGCGGAACCCTCCCTTCTGAGTTCTCAGTCAATTGCGCTCCTTTTGACAGTCGTTCAAATACTCCATCCTTCCATAGTGCTTCAAGATTCCTATCCGCAAGCCAATCTTCGAACTCTTTGCTTTGAAACATCTTGTCCACGGTCGCCGTGCCCTCCTGCAGATATCCTGCCGGATTGCCATAGTACACAATACAGCCGTTCTTAAATTCAATGCCGCTCATTTACATCACCTCCCATCACCACGCTTTCATTTGCTTCTTGAAAGCAAAACCAGCCTATTCCAGCTTGCCATAGATGATTGATTCGGCCATCAAGCACTCATTAAGACCTATAAGGCACACACCCATGGCTTTCAGAATTTGAAGAGTATCTTCTGAAACATCTGAAAGGTCATGCTTATACTCGGCTTCGGTGACGGTCACCTCGCCACTGCCTTCATCGGTATAGGCACAGAGCTTGGCATCTTTAGAGATTCCGGCATCCTCAAGGATAAATTCCGGAAGTTTGATGCCAACCGCATCCATGGTTTCAGCCTGACAGCCCTGTCCGCTGCAGACACCTGCAGCACTGGCAAGGGTAAAGTACAGCGCATCAATCACATCTTCTAATCCTTCAATGGTTTTGATGACTTCCATTGCTGTCATCTGAGATTTCATCAGCACTAATCCATTCTGGATCACCGTTGCTTCAAGCTTACCGACCTCGCCGACCTTCCTTTCTGTTGCTTCTGTGATTGGCAGACACAAGAAGCCGTTGACCTTTTCTTTCATCTCTTTCATAGGGTTTCTTCCTCCTTCACTAATCCGTTATTGATATCAAATAGATTCATTTGCCCTGAGCCCTCACGCTCTCGTTCATGCATGTCATAGTTGGCAATGAGGATTTCAGGAAATTGAGCACCACCGTCGTACCTTTGCTTGATGTTATTGATTCGGGTGTAGCTTTCAATGTTAATGCCAGGCACATCATAAAGACTTCGGATAAACTCACAATCGTTATAGGAAAGCAGGAACTTGCCTTCAATGGATAAGAGGGCATCCCTGAGCCGAATGTGATCCTCCTTTTGGAAGCCTTCCTCCCCAACATTTTTGTAGTACTTCTCCGTATCGAAATAAGGTGGATCCAAATAAAAAAAGCTGACAGGGCGATCATATTGCCGAATCAGCTTTTCAAAATCCTTATTTTCGATGACCACTTTTGCAAGCCTTCGATGGGCTTGCTCAATGATTGGGAAATTACTTCTTATATCATGGGGCTGGCTACCGAAGCTGGTAAGCCCGGAAGCATAACTGTATCGTATCAACTGATAAAAATATGCCGCTCGCTTCACATCCTCCTCAACTTGTTCTGTGTCCAGTACGGATCGCACTCTTTCAAATTCTTCTCTGGAATTCAGTACGTACTTGAGTTCCTTTTGAAGTTCCTCATATTGATCTCTGACACATCGGTATAAGTTGACGAGAAGACTATTGAAGTCATTGTACACTTCAAAATCATTGCCGGGTGGTTTATGGAAAAGCACCCAACCCCCACCGCCAAACACTTCAATATACCTTTCATAATAGAGCGGAAAGAGTGAAACAATCAGTTCCCTCATGGATTTCTTTCCGCCAATCCAACTCATAAAACTATTAATACATCATCCCTCCTTCACGCACACAAACCAGATTTGAAGCTGCTTGTTGCTGTTCGAATCTGGAAAGAGGGACAGTGACCTGACAAGTCCGTCCTTGGCTTCAGCAATTTTTTCTATGCGACTGCTTAGTTGCCTGATGCTTCCCAAAACTTCATTTCTATTCGCAGCATAATAATAACCGCCGTCATCACTGCAAATCGGATGTCCTTCGCACCTGAGTGCGTTGACGATGTCTCGGATTTTCCGACCGCTCATTTGAAATTTCATTTCCAAGCACTTACTTTGTACTGCCTTCCCTTCTCCTGTGTGACTTCTTTTCAAATATCTTAAGAACTTTTCATTGATGTTTACATGTTCCACCTCCTCGCCTCCTTTTCTGGTGGGATGAGCTTTTTAAGCAATAAAAAAAGGCCGGAAGAGTCACTGTGCTTAGCAGCAATTCAACCGGCCTTATACGGATTCAAGACATAAAAAATGTACGGATAGAATTCCGCACACCGATGTCTTCTACTATTCAATTTACTTACTCGTTTTTATTCTATCTTTTTTACATGCCCACCCCTCCCATAGTTTGCTTTTGATCATTTTCCATGACCTCTTCTTGAGATTCTGGAATCACTCTGAACTGATCCTCGCCCGGAACAATACCAAGCGTTCTGCCGTTGTCCCATCGCATATGCAAGGTACCAGCGTCATCCACACTTTCAACAGTTCCCTGCGTCCCTGCTTCAATCGGACCATAGGGATCCTCCATGTAGATTAGCTCAATCCTTGTTCCCGCTGGATACTGCTCTTTAATTTTTTCAACTTGCTTTTGTGAAAGAAATCCTTTCAATTTCAACACCTCCATCTCTATTTCATGGCATAAAAAAAGAGCTACTCAATCTACTTTATAGAAAGGTAACTCTTGTCAGCAGTTTGCTTGTAGCATTGCCGCTCCGTACTTTGCAATCAATATGGAATTGATAATCACCTTGAAAGCTTGCTCCCCAATCAGATGCTTGTCAGAAATCTCATTCAGCTTGATGTACTCCTTGGCAAGTTGAATGGTTTTAGCCATTTGATAAATAGCATAGCCATCCGTGTTGATGCCATGTAGATGCATCTTCTTGAAATCAAAGCGATCCAAGTAGATATTATCCTTTGCAGCACACCACAAGTTATCATCTGCAGTCAGTAAAAACAATGTAGCCAGATAAGCTGAGCATCGATTTTCAATCAATTCATTTTGAATTCGGCAAACTGTTTTGAATCTGGAACGATGCTTAGGACTTAAGAAGAGTTCTCCATCGTGGCTCCTGATCAAATCCCCAAGCCGCACGTTCAGATGATGAGACTCGCATTTCTCAAAGCAGTTGCAGACAATCTCTTCATAATTAATGTAGCCTCCGGCAATTTGATTTGTGAAGCTACTGGATCCATTCGAACTACAATACGCCGTGATATGTTCATAGTCTCTTTCAAATCCACTTGGCACTTCTTCATTTCTTATTCTCTGCACAACAATCACCCCACTTCTTCTTGGTAAAAAATTCGGCACGAGCATCATGAGCTGTTCAAGTTCTTGAAGCTCTGAGCCATACATAAAAAATTTCGACATCCTCTTCTTCCTCTCTTTCTGGTTTTGGGTATAAAAAAAGCGGCAAGTCTGTAGGCTGTTGTATCAACCTAAAACTTGCCGCTTGTTTTAATTTTTATTTTCTCGCCAATATGACGGTTTTACTAAAATGGTATTTGCTTTGAAGGACACTTACTTTCGCTAGTCTATTTCATTAGTATAATTTAAAAATTGCGTAAGTGCTTCTATTTTATCTTCCACATTCTTCTGACGATCACTTATCCCATTTTGACTTAACGGCTTTCTTGCTTTAATTAATTCTAGTTCTCTTTTTTTTCGGGATGCGCTATCATCGTTTTTTTCAATTAAGCAGAATCTCAATGTTATACCTGGATTATCAATTGTCTTGTCTGTAAAGCCAAAATATTCCGGTTTCTTTTTTAACTCATATAGATGAGAGGCACATCGTACTAAAACGAAAACTGACTCACCAATATAAAGAACTTCAGATTTGTTGTTTTGATTGATACTAATCTCATAAATGCCTGCACCAATTGCTTGAATTAAGTCATCTTGAAAAAATTCAACTTTGATATTCATTTTTATCACCGCATTCCTAGACAAATTCCTATTGTACTTTTATTCAATTCGGATGCATATCTCTCGAAAATCAATTTACACTTTGTTATCTTCAAAACCACCAAAGAGTACTCATTTTGTATCAGATTCAAGATGTCATCTATATTTTTGCCCTTTTTTCGGGGTCAAAAAACGTCATTTTTTTGCTGTTTTTTGGCCCCAAAATCGGCTTTAAACCACTATATGTTGTGGTCAAACTCTACTTTTTCTCGCTTGAACCACTACGTGTCATCAGAATTATCGCTTCTACGTGTTCCGTCCAGGGAAACATATCTACCGGTTGTACTGCAGTAATTGAATACTCATACCCACACAGCACCTTTAAATCTCTTGCCAATGTAGACGGATTGCAAGACACGTAAACAATCCGTTCAGGCTGCATTCGTACCATTGTTTCCAGGAGTGCGAGATCGCAGCCTTTCCGAGGAGGATCCACCACAACAACATCAGCCTTCTTTCCTACCAGGTACAAGCGGGGCACAACCTCTTCAGCCAAGCCGGCATGGAACTCGGTGTTATCAATTCTGTTCAACTTCGCATTCTTCCTGGCGGCTTGAACTCCTTCCTCCACAACCTCAACACCAATAACCTGTTTTGCTTGCCGTGCAAGGAAAAGCGATATGGTTCCAATACCGCAGTAAAGGTCATACACGGTTTCATTACCCGTCAAAGCTGCATATTCTACAGCTTTTTCGTACAAAACAGCCGTCTGAACCAGGTTAACCTGATAAAACGATAAAGGTGAAATATGAAACTGAAAGGGGCCCAGGGTGTCAATCAGCGTATCTTCACCATACACTGTTATCACCTTGTCCCCAAGAATGACATTGTCCCTTCTTGAATTAATATTTAGTACAATGCTTTTAACTTGGGGATTCCTCTCGAGGATATGTTTTACCAGCTGATCGAGATGGGGAATTTTCTCACTGGTCACCACCAACACCACCATGATGTCGCCGGTTGAATGCGCTACGCGGGTGATAATATGACGCAGTAAGCCTTTACCTGTATTTTCATCATATGGACTTATACCGAATTCTTTCACTTTTTTAATGATAGCATTACGGATTGCTTCGCTTTTCGTATCTTGAATTCCACAATTGTCCGATGTGATAATCTCATGGCTCCGCCTTGCATAAAAACCCGCGATAACGCCCCTCTCACCCATTCCAACGGGATACTGTGCTTTATTCCTGTAATACATCGGTATTTCCATCCCAATGACCGGGTTCACTTGTATATCTTTAAATCCGCCTATCCGTTCCAGGTTGTCTTTCACAACTCGGTGTTTGAATTCCAGCTGTTTTTCATAAGTCATGTGCTGAAGGCTGCAGCCCCCACACCGCTTATAAGCCAGGCAAAAGGGCTCCTGCCGGTGAGGACTTTTTCGCAGCCAGTTCTCCACCCTTGCAACGGCATAATTCTTCGCAATCTTTATCACTTTTATGCGAACCAACTCTCCATCAATAGCTCCCTGGACGAAAACAGCCAAACCATCCTTTTTCCCCACGCCCAGCCCTTCATGGGTCATCCCTGTTATCTCCAGTTCAAATATGTCATTTTTCTTCATTTAGCTCTCCTCATACGGTTTTATGATAGATAGGCTTTATGCCTGAAATTTTCTGGTTAGATCATGTTTTATTCTACCACAATGTTTCCGTAGTAGTCATCCGACTATGGGCGTTTCTGCCGTGATTTTGCGAAAACCATTCTGAAAGACGGCGAGCTATAACCCCATCTCATAAGTATGTGTTTTATCTTAGCGCAGCGAAGTCATGCTGAGCGCAGCGAAGGATCTTGTCAGGAGTAATGCGAGATCCTTCACTTCGTTCAGCAGGCTGCGCCTGTTTACCTGTGAGAAGTAACGTTTTTTCATCATTTTATAATGATTTTCTTGATTTCTCTTCATTTTGATATTGTTTTGTATTATAATAGAAAAGAAACTGTAATGTTTTAAAACATAGCATTGAAAAAGAGATGAATACTAAAGTACGGTTGGAACAAACATCATTGGTGATTTATCAAATGAGAGCTGCATGGACCTGAAAATCATCGGAACGAGTCTCGCATTGAAATCATGTATTGTGAAAATGTATGTTTTTGGGTCCCATTTGATATACTTTGTATCGAGATCCTATAGAGAAACAACATCTGTTTTATAAGCAGCAGAAGTATGACCATCAGGTGAAACCTTTCTCTCGTTGGGTAAAGCTTCACAGGCTGCAAAGAAGGAGCAGAAATGAAAGAAAAACACAGGAAAGGGAGAGCCGCCAGGTCGGGGAAGGTTACCTCGCTGATGGTGGTCCCCCATAACTCGGATCAGGTGTTAACCTGGCGGGTTTCCAACATACGCCTTAAAATAGTGTCTCTTCTGGCTTTACTTATTATAACTGCGGCTTCCCTGTCGGCGTATTTAACCATTGTGGTTCACGAAAACAAACAGCTGAAAACGCAGCAGCAAGAATTATCTGCCCTCTTAATAGAGCACCAGAAATCCATTGAGGACAATATCGCGCAGATCGCTCAGGCTGAAGATCTGGATACCCTGACAAAAGAAAAAATAGATGAGTTTTCTTATCTGTTGCAGAACTTGACTACAAATTATATCGATAAGGAAATGAAAACGCTGACAGTCAGCCGTTCATCAGTAACAAACACAACATCAACCGCTTTTATCGGAAAAATATCCGAGCTTCGGGCGTTGATCAGTTTTCTTGAAGATAACGAGAAGCAAGGGGACCAGGTTTTTAGTGTATTAACCGAGAAAAAGGAAGAATTGCAAAACTATCTGGATCACTTGCCCACCTTCTGGCCTACGAATGGGAGTATTGGATCCGAGTTTGGAAACCGGTTTCACCCCATTTACAAAAAGTTTATGGATCACACCGGGGTTGATATCGGAGGGAGTAAAGGGAACTCGATATACGCTGCCGCGTCCGGGAAGGTTGTTTTCGCCGGAAAAAGCGGTGGATATGGTTATTATGTGGATATTGATCATGGAAACGGTCTTGTAACACGCTATGCCCACTGCAAGAAATTGCTTGTGAAAAAAGGGCAAACCGTCATGATTGGCGAAAAGATCGCTCAAGTTGGTGATACTGGCACAAGTACCGGGCCGCATCTGCACTTTGAAGTTAGAATTAAAGACAATGCGGTTGATCCGACCCTCTTTATCGGAACAAAACCATAGTTTGCCGCTCCGGTGTATGATCACCGCTAAATTGGGTATAATTTCCTCAACCGTATTTTCCAAGCGGATGACGGATAACTAAAAAACCTGGGAGGTAAATGGAATGCTTAAAATGAAAAATGCTGCCGCCGCAATGGACACCATCATCGGCGAAAACACTACCTTAACCGGAAATGTGGAGTCTGACAGTTCACTCAAGGTAGTAGGCCGGGTAGAAGGAAACATAAAGGCTGTCGGGGATGTAGTGATTCTTGTGAACGCTGTCATCCAGGGTGACATATGGGCAGAAAACCTGACAATAGCAGGGACAGTAAACGGAAATCTGCATGTTAAAAACAATCTTCATCTGGAATCTACCGCACGCGTGAAGGGTGATATGGAGCTGCACAGCCTGGTCACCGATGAAGGTGCTATTTTTGAAGGAAACTGTAAAATGGCAGAGGTGGTTCCTGAGTCCGATTCAGACAATAAGAAAAAGCTTGAATTCAAACGCAGCAAGCCCACCGATATGGTCGTTGAAAAAGAGGGCTAAAACCCCTCTTTTTTTACACGGTTTAAGCCTTTTTTCGTAACTCTTTTCCCGGCCTGTTCTTAAATAAAAGCACAAGCATGAAGATTTCAATGATGATCATTGCAGCAAAGGCCAAGACATAATATATTGGCTGGTTTGTTAAATAAGCCTGCATCGGAAGGGCCAGAATAAACATCATTGGAAAACCTAACAATATGGCTACTCCGCTGCCCAATACCAGATTGTCGGCCACATCGGTCCTGGAATACGGATCGATTTCCCGAAGGAGGGCAACCCCCGTCGTAATGGTTCCTGTCCACATTCCATACAGAGCGACAATATGCTCCAGCTGATCTTCGTTATAAATCATTCTTCCCATGTAATAGGTATATACCATCGTGAATAGCCCGCCAATGGTGGTCAGAACCAAAATCGGCACCCAGTATTCCTTTAACACACGGATGGAGATAGCTGCCAAAGAAGCGGTGATCATGAAATCAAAAGACGCCGAGGAAATTCTTTGCAGCAGGTAATTGTCTGCATAATTCGTGTGTATCAGGCGCTTGCGCCGCAGCTTATCCATCAGGAAACGGGTTGCCAGCGCAATCACGGTACCAATGACAAAATTAAACCCCCAAAGAAGCTCGGAAACCGTTTCTCCAAAGACCCCCAGCGGAAGAAGCAATTTGGACGCCCCCGTGATGAAAAGCCAGGTTAACAGGTAGACACAGCCGATTAGCAGAAGCTGTATGCTTAAATCGTCGATATGGACGCTTTTGGGCATCGTTGAGGTGTGCTGGGTACTTTTCTCCGGCTCCATACTTTTCACTTCGTGGATGGCATACTTGCGTTGGTTTTTATATACTCTTTTCAGCAGGAAATTCAAATAGGGAACCCCGCCAAGCAGTGCCCATAAAAGCCCCAGATTTGCTACGGCCAGGCTGATGTTCGCTCCATCCCTGAAACCCGCTTCTTCCCATTTGATACCTACATTGACCGCCTGCCCGGAGCCCTGTGCAAAGCCGAGGGGGAGCAGCATTCCAAATGGCGGGAAAAGGTCGGGAAAAGCAAACTTCACCAGTGCCAAAGACACCGCCAGGCCCAGAATTCCCTGAACCATATAGGTACTGACAATGGCAAAACCCGTATTGGAGATGTTTTTATTCTTCTTTTTGCTTCTGTCCTTCAGCGCCAAGGCGATAAAACCTACCGCCATCAAATGGGAAATCAAATACCCCAGCTCATGCTGGATTTGAGTAAGCTTCTCTTCACTGACCCAACCAAAGCCATACCTGGCAATCTGAAGGACGATAAACCCAATCAGGCCGGCCACCATCGCCGTAGGCATCAAATGCTTTTGAAACAATTTCACCTTCAGCTTTAAAACTGTTGCCAGCCCTAAACATGCTGCCACCCCTGAAAAGTATAAGGCGACACCCCATCCGTTTTCCATCTTAACTCTCCATTCCTTCCCTAATTCTATGCATCACGGATTAACTCGCCGCTTTCAATTTTCATATCTATCACTTTCCCCTGGCTCATGACCAGCGGAATATTGATGATGGTTCGTTTTTTCTGTTTCAAAGAGGATATGTATATGCTGTCTCCTTCAACCAGGGTGGGCGGTGTTATTCTTACATCCATCCCGCGTTCTGAGAAGATGATGCCTGTTCTTCCGAGGATCATCGTGGCTAATTCGGCCAGAGCGCTTTTCGCCATGTCGTTCAGTCTCTCAAGCTCCTCGCCCATCATCATGCCGGCGATGTGCCTGGCGGTGTTGCGTTCGATAGCAAATAAAAACCGGCCTTCAAAATCACCATTCATCCACATAATAATCGCAAGGCTATCGACCAGATCATGGTTATCCAACAGGGATAATCGACCCAGAGTGATATCCTCCTGTACCAGTACCTTGATGATTTTGCTTGATGCGATTAGAAGCGGATTGATGTAATCGACTTTCATTCTTTCCCCCATAGCGTCTGAAGAATTCACTGTATGGACTGATTCCGATGAATAAAAGTATTTTATTCTATAGAATCCAACACCGAGCAACCGTTCATGTTAATGCAGCCAAATCATTAATATTATCATCGGAAAAAACAACTGAAAACTGAACTTACCAGCCTGCATCTTCGCTTTCATTTTTCTTGCTTCTTGCCATCAAATCACCCACTGCCGCAGCAGGAGATTTTCCTTCAAAAAGTATTTTACAGGCCTGTTCCACAATCGGCATATTCACCCCGGTTTTGCTTGACAAAGAATATGCTGCTTTTGCTGCCGTCACACCTTCCACAACCATTTTTACCTGGGTAAGAGCTTTTTCCAGAGGCATTCCCTGGCCAATCAGGTAACCTGCCCGCCAGTTACGGCTGTGACTGCTGGTACAGGTAACGACTAAATCCCCCATGCCGGTCAGCCCTGAAAAAGTATCTGTGTTGGCTCCCATGGCTTTTCCCAGGCGGGCAATTTCGGTAAGCCCCCTGGTCATCAGCGCGGCTTTGCAGTTATCTCCATATCCAAGCCCGTCGCTGATTCCAGCGCACAGTGCGATGATATTCTTCAAAGCTGCCCCAAGCTCAGCCCCTATAATATCAGAGCTGGTATACACCCTGAAACGGGAAGACATAAAGATGTCCTGAACAGTTTCGGCAGCCTGTTGATCGGTGGATGCGGCGACCACAGTGGTCGGTAACCCCGCGGCAACTTCTTCCGCATGGCTGGGTCCAATCAACGCAACCACCCTTACGTCGCCAAGTTCCTGTTGCACAACCTCGGACAGCCGTAAGCCGGTGTTCTCTTCGAGACCTTTTGAACATATGACCGCAATCGTTGATTTTTGAACAAAAGGTTTAATCCTTCGTGCTGTTTCACGGATCGTTTGAGAGGGAACCACAAAAACCACAACAGCAGCCTGGTCCAGACAGGTTTTCAGATCAGTTGTAAAAACCACCTCAGGGGGGACAATAGCACCGGGAAGCTTGTCTTTATGCTGTCGATACTGCTTCAGCATTTCCACTTCATCGGGAAGAACAGACCAGACTGTTACCTTATGGCCATTATTACATAATAGAATTGACAGCGCCGTTCCCCAACTTCCGGCGCCCAGAATCGAGATTTTCGTCATATCTTTCTCCAAATCAAATCAACCCGGGCTCTTTTTAAAGCTGAGCTTCTTTTCTGTACCCCGGAATAATCGTGTGATGTTTTCTTTATGGCGGATGATGATCATGACGACCATCAGCACCGCTATGACCAGCATCAATGAAGGCAAATCAAAAAAGATGGACACAATGGGCCATAAAATAGCCGCAACAATGGAACCAAGTGATACATACCCCGTGAGGCTGACGATAATGATAAAAACAACCAGACAAATGAGTGCCGGAACCGGGCTTATATAGAGAATGACCGCGAAGGAGGTCAAAACACCCTTACCGCCCTTAAACCCGAAAAACACCGGCCAATTGTGGCCAATCACAGCCGCAAAACCAGCCAGATACATTCCCACCCAGCCAACATTTTCGATGTTCCCTGTGAGCAGCTGCCCTGCCAGGCACGCCAGAATTCCTTTCAGGATATCCACGGCAAGCACTGCTGCCGCCGCACCTTTGCCAAAGGTACGAAGCACATTGGTTGTGCCTGCGTTACCGCTGCCATATTCGCGGATATCCTTCTTATAAAACACCTTGCCGACAATGAGTGCCGCATTGAAGCTGCCCAGCAGATACCCGATAAGAACGGACAATATCAGTTTCATCAGCATGCTTCAACCCCTCCTATCCCGTTCAGGTGTCTTCCCTGCCTTTTTCCCGCAGAATAAACTGAATGGGAGTGCCTTCAAAGCCAAAATTGGTTCGCAATGTGTTTTGAATATATCGCTCGTAGGAATAATGCATCAGTTCCTTGTTGTTAATAAACATGATAAATTTGGGTGGCTTGATTCCCGCTTGTGTCATATAGTATATCTTCAGTCGCTTTCCTTTGTCGGAAGGCGGCTGAACCATGGCAACAGCTTCATTCAGCACATCGTTCAGCATACCGGTTTGAACCCTGAACGACGCCTGGTCGAAAACATAATCCACCAGCTCAAAAAGCCTTTCGACCCTTTGTCCAGTTTTAGCGGAAATAAAAACGATAGGTGCGTAACTCATGAACTCCAGCTGCTTGCTGATGGTTTCACGGGTTTTCTCCAGCGTTCCCGTTTCCTTTTCCACCGTGTCCCATTTATTGACGGCGATGATACTTGCTTTTCCCTGTTCGTGAGCATAACCGGCAATTTTGGTATCCTGCTCGGTGACACCATCCTGGGCGTCGATCAGAATAATACAAACATCAGCCCTGTCGACGGCTGTCCAGGAACGGATGACACTATACCGCTCGATATTCTCATCAATCTTACTTTTTCTGCGTATTCCAGCCGTATCGATAAAAATGTATTTTTTTCCGTTTCTCTCTACAGGCGTGTCAATGGCATCCCGCGTAGTTCCTGGTATATCACTGACGATAACCCGTTCTTCGCCCAATATGCGGTTGATCAGTGATGATTTTCCCACATTGGGTTTTCCGATGACCGCTACCCTGATCACATCATCCTCTTCGGCTTCACTTGCCTCAGGCGGAAAGTGTTCATAAACGGCGTCGAGCAGCTCGCCCATCCCAAGCCCATGGATGGAGGAAATAGTATAAATCTCCCCCATGCCCAAGTTGTAAAACTCATAGGCTTCAGCAGGGATGTCGCCTACCTGATCAACCTTGTTTACGGCAACCACCACCGGTTTGTCTGATTTGCGCAGCATTACGGCCACATCATAATCTGCCGCGGTGATCCCTGTTTTCATATCCACCATGAAAATGATCACATCCGCTGTTTCCATGGCAATTTCAGCCTGGCGGATCATCTGCTGCTTGATAAAATCACCGGTAAAGGGTTCTATTCCACCGGTGTCGATAGCAGTGAATGTTCTTCCGCGCCATTCTCCTTCAGCATAGATTCTGTCCCGGGTAACGCCGGGGGTATCTTCTATGATGGATATCCTGCGTCCGGATAAATAATTAAAAAAAGTGGATTTACCGACATTCGGCCTTCCTACAATTGCAACTACAGGTTTTGCCAAGCTTTGAACCTCCGATTTCAGTGATTACCATTTTTATGATAGACGTTTACGAGATATCTGTCAACGTCTTACGGCTTGTTGAATTGACTTTTTTGCTTTCTCTTTACTCCTGTGAAACCTGCCAAGGTTTCGTATCGTTTGACGGCACCGGGTCATGGGGGACTGTTCAGAGATAAGCAGGCGCAGCCTGTCATCCTGAAAGAAGTGAAGGATCTCACATTGCGCCTGATTGCGGTTTAACAGGAGCAGATGGCAGTCCATGCTTAAGCCTTACACTTTCTTTCGGATTTTCCCGATGACAAAAATGAATATCGGAATGATGAAACCCATGAGTATATTCCCAGGCAAAAAAAGGATTTCCGAAAGCTTCTGCAGCTCAAAGAGATTGTCTGAAAAGAAGGCTGATATAATGTAAATCATAACCAAGAAGATACTGATGAGGTGCTTTGTATTGGACAGGTTGAACAACAATTTCATAATGTGCAGAGCACAAAGGCTAAACAGACTGATCAACACGAAATCAGAAGCCACCCAGATGGCAACAACAATGGATTCAATTTTTTCAAGTGTATTGAACAGAGAAATTTGTTTCACCGCGATCAAGAACGGTAACTGTGTTCTTGCGACCACACTGGAGCTAAAGGTTCCGATGGTGATTGCGATTAGGACGGTAAACACTATGACGAAAAACACTGCAGTTTGAAGACCTGTCTTCCGGATTGCCTGCTTATTGTTGATTCTGTCACCGAGAATAAACACAAATGAAAAATAGGAAACAAGGCCGATGATGCTTACCGAACCCTCCAATACCGGAAGGATGCTCCGGTAAGATATCGGCATCAGCATATCCTGTTTCAGATTTGGCAGCATCAAAATCACAAGCACAATAAAGACTCCCACCAAGGCCGGATGAACAATCTCTCCCAGCCGTGCAAGCGTTGTCAGACCACAACGGAGAGTATATGCAATGCCCGCCAGCAGTGAAATGGAAAATATACTGACACTCATGTTGGGATATACGGACACAACAAACTTGAAGGAAGAATACTGCACATATAATGCTATCAGAAGGATCAGCCAAATCAGATAGAATACCGTTAAAATGACTCCTGGAATTTTTCCTGTGATATCACAATAGATATCCATCATTGTCTTGTCCCCTTGTTTTTTATATATGGATTGCCAAACCAGAACTAGCAGCGAAAACAAGGCTATTGCCGGCAGAGGGGACAACCAGGCAGCTTGATTTGCTCTTTGTGCACAATAAGATGGAACCAGCCTGACAGCAGGAGAGAAAATAGTAATCATAAACAAAAAAACTGCCTGCCGTGTTGATATTTTCTTACTGTCCGCCAACATTAGTGTCACCTTTCCTGCGAATTAATTTCCAAATGGTGGTTTCTATGCATAAAATACTATGATTTTCAAGTAGATGCCGTGAAATCAATAGCTAATTTTAAGCGTACGGAAGAATAAATTTGCAAAGCTGTCCTTCGATGATTTCGTGAAGTAGAAATACCCCAACGTCAGCGTTATCAATGCGATTGCGATAAAAATAAAAATTCCGGTTTTGTTTTTTTCCTTTACTAACATACTGATATCCAGTATGCTTACAATACAAACAAGCAACGCAAATGTAATCATGGTTTTTCTCCTTTTTCTTCCCGGCTTGGCTGGATGATGTTATACGTTACGGTAATGACAGAAGCAACTTGAACATCAAAAACAACTTCTGAAAAGCAGGTTTTCCATTTTTCTTCAAATTCATCTTCCCATTGGATGGGATATTTTTTGAACACAGCGTCTCCTGTGCTGAAAAAATCCATGTCTCTTTCCTGGCCAAAACGGATCACTTCCTCAATTTCCTCCCGGACTGCTATTTCCTGTTGTTTTTCCAGAAAGGTAATCGCTTCTTCTGTAAAGATATCTTCGTTTGTTTGGATCCCACCAATATTGCTGAATACGGATGCATTTACATGAATGGTCAGCTTTCCATTTAACAAGTCCGGCTTCAGTTTCACATTACTTTCAATAATTTCAAGTGATACTTTATGTCCTTGCGGACTTTTTACCGGAATAATGCCCGATTTGACCTTGTTTCTCAGCCAGTTCAAGCCTCTGCTCATTTCCATATCCAGGTTTGCCGTCAATTTATCGCTTTCAAACAATGCAAATCCACCCATGACAATATCCATCGCGTCACCCTGCACATCTGAATTCGTTTTTTGCTGCAGCTCCAGGCATGGAAGGTACAGGCATAAATGCTCCCTGTCAAAAATATACATCACCTCTACCAGATCAACTACATTAATGATCGATTGCCCGTACTGGTTTTCCGTAATACCCTGTAGTTGTTCGAATATAAATCTACTTTCATCTCCCCCCTGGTTCATCACACGTTCTGCGCTGCTGCCCTTTGTCAAAAACACCTTTATGTTTAACCTTACTTCCGGATCACGGCAAAAGAAATCCAGATATTTTAGTAATCCTTCTTTCGCTGCCTCTTCACCAATAAGCGCATATTCAAGATGACCCCAAAAGGGTCTCTTATCCATGGAGTTCCAGTAATTCCTGACTGCCTCAAAAACGGTTTCGCCTTCGGAAACAATAATTTTAGACTGCTTTCTTTGCCCAGCTCCGGCACCATCGCCTTGAATTCTCTGCGTAGCAATGGTTAACCTGACATCTCCATCCTTTTCAGAAGATTTATCGATACCGATAGCACGGATAAACTCAATTTGGCTGATCTCTGTTCTTCCGAAAAACGATATTTTGCATCCCGATTGCACCGCCACAAGCAAAAGAATCAATACCAGCATTGCTTTATTTTTCACCGTTCACCAACCCTTTTCTTGTTTTTTGTTTTCAAATCAATCGGTCTATTGGTTTGTAAAGGAAATGGAAATCTGAACAGGGAATCCTGCAGCTGCTGCCCGTCCTGCCCTACATACGGCGACAGATAGGGTATTCCATATACCTCCATATCGGTAAGGTGATTCAACAAGAGAATACCTGCAAGGCTTAAGCCAAACAATCCTATGACGCTGCTGACAAAAACAAAGATAAACCGCCATAGCCTCAAAGCGTTCGAAAAATCCTGATTAGGCATCGCAAAGCTGGCTATCGCAGTAATCGCAATGATAACAACCACAGCAGGTGAAACCAGCTTTGCCTCAACAGCAGCCTGCCCAACAATCACCGCGCCTACAATGGAAACAGCCTGGCCGATGGTTTTGGGAAGCCGTATCCCTGCTTCCACAAGCACTTCAAAGGCTGCCAGCATGAGGATAACCTCAACAAATACCGGAAAAGGCACTCCTTCCTTGCTCGCGGTAATGGCAAGAGCAAGCTCGGTCGGTATCATTTCCTGGTGAAAGGTCGTGATTGAAACATAAAAACCCGGTAAAAAAAGCGTCATAAAAGCAAGAATGTAACGCATGATACGGATGATGGAGCTAATAATATAATTCCGCGAATAATCCTCAGGAGCCTGTAAGAACGTGACAAGGGTTCCTGGAAGAATATAGGCCGTCGGAAACCCGTCAATGATGATACCGACCCGGCCTTCGGCTATATTTGCGCAGAATTTATCCGGTCTTACAGTATTGATGATCTGAGGAAAAGATGTATTTCTGTTGTCACTCAAATACTCTTCAATCTTTCCTAATTCATAAATTCCATTGGCGTTGATCGTATCCAGTCTCTTTTTTGCTTCCAGTACAATTTGCGGGTTTGTAATATCTTTCATGTAAACAATGGCGATGTCTGTTTGCGATTGAACCCCTGCCTTTGTTTGTTCAATAACAAGGTTTTGCGTTTTGATTTTCCTGCGAAGAGTGGCCGTATTGGTTCGTAAATCCTCAATGAAGGCATCTTTAGCACCTTTAAAGATGTTTTCATCAGTGGGCTCGGAAATGCCTCTCTTTTCAAAACCTTTTATCTCCAGCGTAACAGCTTTCTCCACCTGATCAAAAACCAAAGCTACAGAACCATCCAATATATCCTTCACACAATCAGACAGGTTTACCCTTGTTTTTTGAACCGTGTGATACAACATTCCGCTTTCCATTTCATTGATAAGGCCTTTCACATCTTTCTTCCGGTCTTTCCAGACAGACTGAAACAGAGGCATAAGGATATCATCATCCGCTTGTTTTGAATTGATCAGACCATCAAAAAACATCAAGGTGACAGGGATATTCCTCTCTTCTCCGAGTAGCAACTCACGAAAAACAAAGTCACTGTTTATCTCAAGCAATTCCTTCAGGTTTTTGGTGTTTACTGCAGAATTGACTAACTCATCTTCCGCATCAGCAAAAGCGTTTTCTATATTTGTTTTTTCCCGGGCTTGCATCAGTTTTTTTCCAAGCTTCATAAACAAAGTATTCACGGTTATGATGCTATCTATGCATTAAATGGGGAAACAAAAAGCCCCCGCCCACTTCTTCGCGTATTTTCAACCATTTAAGGTTGATTTCACTGCATTAACTCGAAAATCAGCGTATTTCATGCATAAAAACCTTTAATTCGGTATTTTATGCATGAAATAAGTTGATTTTCAAATACCATTATGTATCTTTATTCGTTGGAATGAGTTTCTGCAGTGAAATCAAGGTTAAAATACGCGAGGAGGTGGGTGGGGGTATGTCTTTGCCTCGTTACAAATCCACGGGTAAGATATCATTGCGGAGCAGGTCGGAATAATCTTCCCTTTTTACAATGAGGCGTGATTTCCCATCCTTCACCAAAACCACGGGAGGCTTTCCATTCCTGTTATAATTCATTGCCATGGAATAATTGTATGCGCCGGTTGCCAGCACTGCCATAATATCGCCCGGCTTTGCGGGTGGTATGGCAATGTCTTTTGCAATCAAATCGCCGGATTCACAGCACTTTCCGGCAATGGTAACAATCTCGGTTTTAGCTGCGGCAGCTCTGTTGGCTAAAAGTGCCGTATATTCGGCCTGATAAAGAGCATACCGTGGGTTATCGCACATTCCGCCATCTATCGAGATATATTTTCGTACATCTTTGATGTCCTTTACGTTTCCGACACGATAAAGGGTAATCCCTGCAGGGGCTGCAATGGAACGTCCGGGCTCCATCAGCATATACATCCGTCCTAACCCCTTTTCATGGCAAACGCGTTTTACGACCTTTGATACGGCTTCAATGAATTGGTCATACTCCAGCGGTTCATCCTTTTCCGTATATTGAATGCCAAAGCCGCCGCCCAGGTTCAGCTCGGTAATATGGATGCCATATTGATCACGGATATCGGCAATGAAACTCAACATCACTTCAGCAGTCCTTTCAAAGGGCTCCAGGGCAAATATCTGGGAACCGATGTGACAGTGGACACCCACCACATCAATATGCTTCATTCGTGCTGCCAGCGCAATGATTTCTTCTGCTTCGCCGTTTTCGAGTGCCACCCCAAATTTGGAGTCAATTTGTCCTGTCTGTATAAACTCATGGGTATGAGCATCTACACCGGGCTTAATGCGAAAGGAAACCTTCACACGCTTACTCTGTTCAGCGGCGATT
The DNA here is from genome assembly GCA_012523055.1 of Ruminiclostridium sp. Classification (GTDB taxonomy): domain Bacteria; phylum Bacillota; class Clostridia; order DSM-8532; family DSM-8532; genus JAAYJG01. The sequence continues at coordinate 23,621 of JAAYJG010000005.1, forward strand.
CTTTCGATGGCCTCCAGTTCGGTCTGATTATCCACAACAAAACGCCCGATACCATGTTCTATCCCCATAGAAATCTCTTCGGGTGTTTTATTGTTGCCATGAAAATAAACCCTTTCCATCGGGAAACCGGTTTTTATGGCGGTATAGATTTCCCCGCCTGAAACCACATCCAGCCCAAGGCCTTCCTGCTCGATGATTTTACACATGGCCATGGTTAAGAAAGCTTTGCCGGCATAAAGTACAAGGCCATTGCCGTCATAGAATATGTCCATTGCCTGCTTATAACGCCTGCAGTTGTGACGGATGTTCATCTCATCCATGACATACAGCGGTGTTCCAAATTCCTTCACCAACTCTGTCGTATCACAACCGCCTATCTCCAGATTTCCTTTTTCATTGATTCTTAAGTGATCGTTCAGCATTGTTACACCTCTATCAAATCTTAATAAGCGTTTCAATCATCGTAACATCAGTTAATAAAAAACGCAAGATTCCATCTTATAACAACGGAAGCGATTGCTTGCGATCGCAAAAAGCCTGCATTTTCATGCAGGCTTCTGTGCCAAATCGGAAATTATTTTACTTCGCAGGTAGCTCCAACTTCCTTGAACTTTGCAGCGATAGCGTTTGCATCGTCCTTGGAAATGCCTTCCTTTACGGTGGAAGGAGCGCCATCAACCATGTCCTTTGCTTCCTTCAGGCCAAGGCTGGTAACTTCACGAACAACCTTGATAACCTTAATCTTTTCAGGACCAACATCCTTCAGGATAACATCGAATTCGG
>JAAYJG010000282.1 GCA_012523055.1 Ruminiclostridium sp.
AGGCCCTGAACCATTTGCTCCATGGCGCTTGATGCAGCCTCCTTCTTCATTCCCGGAAGGCTTTTGTCGAACATTTTTTTCAGGATTTCGTTTTGCTCCATCAAATGGGTATCGATGACAAGGCCCAGGGCCAGCCGGTTTTTCTGCATGTTGTAAAGCTTCGTGAAATGGCGGTTGCAAAAACCTTTTTTGTTGGTTTCAATCCGGCTGTCAGATTCCATCATGGATGGCCCCAGGGTATATTCCAGTGCATCGTCCTCCAGCTTTTTCTCCAGCAGGCACATCGGACACTCGCAGTCCTCCCTGAATGCCTCGCTGACCGGGATGGTATAAATCCGTTCTTTCAAAAAAATCCACCTTTCATGAAGTATTCACAGAACCTGGCAGCCAGGAAAATACACAAAACCTCCCTGTGTATTGACCAGAAAGCCATGTAGGTTTTCAGACGCGGGCACTGTATGAAATATGCTTATCGAAACCTGCGCGGGCTGCACGGTTTACTTCTGAAACTGCCCAATAAAGTCTTTGAACCCGTTGAAATCACTGCCCATCACGTAAACCGCAATTTTTGCATCGTATTGCCCGGCCGCTTCCATCACCTTGTGCCTGCAATAGTGAAAATCCGAGGTAACAATGATAAAGATGTGATTATGATCCACATTATATATGAATTCGAGCTCTTTTTGCAGGTTTTCTGAAATAATATTTTGTGTAAACAGGGGAAATTGTGTTTCTATATGAATGACTTCCAGGGGTGTATCCAACAGGGAACATTCCAGTGTCTGCTTTTCCATCTCCCGCAGGAAGGTTTCCTTTTGGTTTACACAAAGTGCTCCGCGTTCAAATTCCAGCCTGATAAAATTCTGCAGCAGAGGGGCTGAAAGGTTCGCAATGGTTTCCAGTACAATCAGGTTTTCTTCATCGCTTAATAAACCATTGCGCATTTTAAAGATCAGCAGAGAACCCATCAGTTGCAGCTCATATTTCTCAATGACAATGGGTACAGCCAAAAAACCTGATTTTTCGCCAATCGCTTCTTCCAGTTCCCTGCCAATATAATGATAAACCTCTTCTTCGTCTGTTTCAAGAATGATGCTGCCTTTGCACAGCTTTTGCAGGCGATCATTCATGACGATACTGCTGTTTTCTGCAGCAAACCCTGCGCAGCAGGATATAGCCAGCCTTTGATCTGACGGCAGAAACAGTGCGATAGCACCCTTTTCAACACCAAAGGATACCTCCAGTGTTGTTATGATCAATTCCTGAAGTGTTGCGAGGTTTTCCGCGCTGTTCACGTTTTTCATCAGCAGGTTCAAAGACTGCAGCCTGTCCAGCTTTTCCTGCAGCAGCTTTCTTTGCTGTTCCAGCTTATCAAGCAGTATGGCGTTGGTAATGGCGATATAGGTATAGGAGGCCAGGCTTTCAACCAGCTCAAAAACGCCTTTCTTGTAAGGCGAGCCCGAAACGGTCGTGCTTAGCGTAACCAGTCCAAGAACCTCGGTATCTTTCAAAAGGAGAACGATATAAAGCGGGTTTGAAAAGGAAAGAGCATCCATACCTTCCATGAATAAATCGTTGAAATATTCCACATCCGAAGATTTGCCGGTATCAATCAGAGATTGCATGGGGTTGATGGTTTTGTCCGGGTTTAATGTAAGAGAAACCGAATCCCTTGCGAACTTTGAATGATAGATGTCTCTGTAGGCCTTCAGCGTATACTTCTCGGAACCCTGGTCAAACAGAAAAAAACTTGTGCGGCTGCTTTGTGTCAGCTCTGAAAAAACATCCAGGGACAGGCTGTACAATGCTTCCATATCATGCTGGGCCAGAAGAATTTTGGAGGATTCATTAATGGCGAACAGATTGAATACCTTTTCATCCAGTTCATTGTTGGCCTCTTGCAGCTTCACAAGCCTCTTGTGGTTTTCCAGCGCGCTTGTAAAAATACGCATCATTGCATCACAGATGACGGTATCATCCGGAACAAAGGCTCCTCCGTTTTTTGAAATCAGAAGAATGAAACCCTCAAGAGTCGTTTCCGAACTCAGTGGGATCATGATTTGGACCCGGCTGGATTCCAAAAAGTCGCGGTCAAAATAGTCCTCCAGTTTTGCCCTGTCACTGAGGACGGAGCCGCAAAAAACCGCGAAGGACTCCAGCTTTTTGGTGGAAGGCACCCGCTGTGGCTCATCGCTGAGCCCCTTTCTTTCAACCGGAATAAAATCCTTCCCGTCAAAGATATACATGACCGATTGGGATACGGTCAACAGTTCATTGACAAATTCATAGGCGGAAGAGACAATCTGCTCAAAGCTCAGCCTGTTTGAAAAGAAGTCAATGGCCTGCATTAAACCGTTGTAACGGTATAAATCGATGACCGAATGATCCTCACGAGCCTCTTGTATTTTTTGAAGAATTGAATCATATTCCATCAATTACCCTCCGATTCATAAACAGCCACCCAATGATGCGCGGAAAATACCTGTAATGCAAGGCTATGCCCCCTCCCTACAGCTTATTGCCCTTTACGCCCTGAAGATTCGTGGGATGATGGATATTTTCGGCTGTTACATTCAGCTTATATGTTTGAATGCAGCTCGTTGTCACTAAAGAACCAGGTTCCCCCCAGAGCTTCAACGGCAATTTCGTCGGCAGCACCCTTGATTTCAATACGCACCTTGGGATAAACCCTGGAACGGATGATAACAGCCCCCTCACCAGGGGCTTTTAAGAATTTCACATAATCACGGCGTTCCAGTTCCAAATCCCGGAGCTGATCCTTGAGTTGGGCATAATTATCCATAACCTTGATATAAACCGCTCTTTGTTCCGTCGTTAGCGTTTGGGCACTGGTATAGATCTGCAGTACTTGCTTGAGCTTTGTGAGTTGCTGCCGGGAATTGTCCAACCTTTCAACGATATAGTCTAATTGGGCTTTCAGGGTGCCCCGATCGAATCCGTTCACTTTTATGATCGTCCGTGGTTCAGCACGGTTTCCAATTTCAGCAGCTTCCACCAGGATGTCCGCATGAATGGTCCCACCAATAATCCTTCCGCGGTTGGATTCAATAATCACCTGTTTTGCCCTGATATTGGCATTCATTGAATAAAAACCGATATAAACGGTGCCATCGCAGACCACGTCTACATCCTTCAGAAACTTCACATAAAGGTTCCGGGTGCACCGGATGGATGCCTTGTTATTTCCTGCGATTCCACCCTTGATATAAATATTACCGTTCCGGCTTTCAATTTTTTGAGCCGCACCGACACCATACTCTCCCATAATTTCGATATCGCGGCCAGCACAGACAGCAAAATTGTCCTCGACGGTTCCCTTGACCGTCAGAAAGCCGTCAAAATCAACATTCCCCACCCTGAAGTCCACATCACCCTTAATTTCCATATAATCGTAGACGGTAACCCTGTCACCTTTATATAAAACGGCACCGCTTTTTCGGGCATACAGGGTGGTCACCCCATCCTTGTACTCTTCGCGCACTGAAACCTTGTCATAAAGCAGTGGGAGCATTTTTCCAGGAATAGGGCTTATAGTCTTTCCGGTCACTGTCTTTCCCGGGATACCGGGTGTGGGATCCTTACGCTCTCCCAGCCATCCTCCTTCATGAATGTGATGGATGAGATTCAGTTCATAATGATTAACCCTGTCATTGTCTATCACCTGGGGTTGAGGGTTGCCCACTGCATATTGCTTAATCTGCGCATCTTCTCCGTTGAAGGCTGCGAGCCCTTCGGCAATCAGAATTTTTTCATTTGGCAACAGACCCGTTTTCAGTGTTTCGCTTTTCACTCCGTACAGGATCTGTTTATCCACAAGAACTCTCAGGATCTCTTCAATCAACTCCCTGCGGTTTTCCGGCCCAAGTTCATTGTGTGGAATATTCAACGTGAGATTAGCTTTCAGACCGTCGCTAGTGATCTCTGTCACAATGCGCTCTTTTTTCTCAGCAAAAAGCACTGCCGGGTGAGGTGTGCGGTTTAAAACAGAATTGACCAGTAAAACACTGGTTATCTTGAGCATGGGCAGTCCTTTGATAATTTCATTGAACCTATCGGTGGTCATTCCGCTCTGAAAGCTTTCCAGATAGAACGAGTCTCCGGACTCGGTAATCTCAATAAACTTGTCGCTATACAGCCTTTTCCCCTTCATCAGAAAGTCCTTTCCCGATAAACTGTGGAATGAGTATAGTGTGGTTACGATAACCTCTAGTCCCATTGTTTTCTTGTTTTCAATACCATTATACCAAATGTCATTTTAAAAAAAAGCATTATGTTAATGAAACCTTTAAATTTTTCAACCTTCACTGCCGTTCAGGATATGAGGCTGATGAAGAGCAACTGGAAATGGCGGCTCATTCATGAGATAATGATTTATCACCTGAGGAGGGTGGAAAGCAAATGAAGAAAACTTGAGCCTTCAGGCAACCCAATCCTTGCTATTAAAACCATTGATCCAGGAGGAAAATGAACCATGTTAACTATAAATGAACCCTTCTTCAGCATACAAATAAGAAATTTTGATCCTTTCCAAACCTTCCTATGCGGTCAGTGCTTCCGTTGGGCGCAGAACCAGGACGGGCTTTGGACGGGAATCGTTTTTGGGCGCAGGCTGAAGCTTTCCTGGGAAAACGACATTTGTACCCTTTACGGCATCGATCAGCAGCAGTTTATAGATCAATTTTATGATTATTTTGATTTGCAAACCGATTACTTCAGCATCAAAAAAAAGCTTGTTCAAATGGATGAAAAGCTTGAAAAGGTGGTGGCTTTCGGCAGTGGCATGCGGCTGCTGCGGCAGGATCTCTGGGAGGTTCTTTTGTCCTTTGTCATCTCCCAAAACAACGGAATACCAAGGATTAAGCAAATCGTGGACTCGCTTTGTCTGCATTTTGGAAAGCCCATTTCCGTGGAAGATGACGCTTACGACTTTCCACAGCCCGAAGCATTGGCCAATACAACAATGGACAACCTGAACCTGTGCCGGGGAGGATACCGTTGTCGATATATTTCTGAGATCTCAGGAATTCTGGTACATAAACCTTCTTTTTTGACCGAGCTGAAAACTCTTCCCAGCCAGCAGGCCAGAGAACTGCTGTTATCGCTTCCTGGAATTGGGCCAAAGGTTGCCGACTGTGTTCTTCTGTACAGCGGGATCGATCGAAGTGCTTTCCCGGTAGACCGATGGATCAAGCGGGTGATGGAGGAATTATACTTCCACAGGGAAACAAGCGAAGACACCATTCGGAAGTTCGCCCGGGATACCTTCGGAGATCTGGCCGGTATCGCACAGCAGTATTTATTTTATTATGCCCTCAACAACTTCGGAAAGCATGCTGATGCATGAAGCATGCTTTCCAAAACAAACCGGTTTTTTGTACCAACCCATAATCTTCGACTGGATACAGTAACATCATCACTATAAATTATGATGCTTACTCTTCGCCCCTCTTCACTGCTATTCGATTGGCAAGGAACATCACTGCAACTGCAACAATCATTGTCAGAAGGCTGTAAATCCAGACGTTGCCCACAAACGCCTGCAAAACCCGCATCCATACGCCTGCAACCAGGGTAATTCCCGCCATGATCAAAAAGGATTTCATTGTATCCTTAAGCCCCAGCTCCTTCAGCAGAACCACAAAGGTTGCCATGCAGGGGAAGTAAATGATGAGCGCGGTTACCCCTGTTACTGTTTGCGCACCATTGAGGGCAAGAGGTTCAAGAAGTGCAACCGCAGCATCCTTACGGATGATTCCGATGATGAAGGATGCCACCGCTTCGCTGGGCAGGCCGAATATCCCGGTGATGAGCGGTCTGGCCAGGTTACCGAGGAAATCCATCACGCCCAGAAGCGTTAAAATATTGACAAACAGGATACCGCCCAAAACATAGGGAAAGGCATCGGTGAGGAAGGCCACCAGCCGGGTGCCCAGATTGCGCAGCAAGACCTTTATCCCGGGGAGGCGGTATGGCGGCACCTCCATGATCAGGGTGTCTGTGGTGCCTTTTATGGTTAATCGCAAGACAGATCCTAATATCATCCATAATGCTGCGATCGTTATCAGAATCGCAACAACAACCCCCATTCCATATGAGGCGGTCAGAGAAAAAATGATCGCCGACTGGGCCAGGCAGGGAATGGTGATTGCGGTGAGGGTGGCGGTGATAAAACGCTGACGGCGAGATTCAAGGTTCCTAACCGCCATGATGCCCGGCACATTGCAGCCGAGGGCAAGCATCATGGGAATGATCGAGAAGCCATGCAGACCTACCCTGTGCATGAACCGATCAAACAATACGGCTACCCGGGGTAAATACCCCAAATCCTCCAGAAAACCGAGGACAATATAAAAGATCAGAATATAGGGAAAAACCAGCCCCAATTCCATGAAGACGCCGGTAGTGAGCACACCCATGGCTGCCTCGTAATCGATTTTTTCCCCTGAAATGTCACCCAGCAGAATTTGGTGAATAACGCCCTGCCCCCCAAGAAGACGGCTCAAAAAAAGGATCACCGGTGTATAAAGCCATTCAAACAGCTTTTCCATCAAGCCGATCAGAAACTCTCCCGCAACGATGATCACCTGAAACAATGTTGCCAGTATGATCAGGGCAATGGGAACTCCGGCCAGCGGATGAACGCTGAGATCCTGCAAACGCTCAAGAAAGGTATGATGGCGGTGCGCCAGGTTTTGGACCGCCGTGACAATTTCACCGATTGTCTGCCATCTGTTGTCAAATTTTCTTTCTTTCACGGCCTCATGTGGATAATTAATAATTTGCCGGATCAGCGTATCGATCCCTGAACCAGTAACCCCTGTTGTGGTAACCACGGGTACGCCCAGCAATTCTGAAAGCTTTGGCACATCAATGGAAATCCCCTTGTGCAGGGTATCATCCCACATGTTCAGAACGACAATCACCGGCTTCCCGAACTCAAGCAGCTGCAGTGTCAGGTTTAAATTCCTTTCCAGGTTGGTCGCATCCACAATGTTCAAGTACATGTCACCCTCGGGCAACAACCGGCAAGCTATCTGTTCGGCTTCACACTCAGGATCAAGACGGTATGTGCCGGGAACATCAATCACCTCAATCTTTTCGGGTATACGCGCCTGGCAGCTACCGCAGCCTCCTGCAGAACAGGATGTACACGCATTGTCTGACTTTAAAACCGTCAATGTCCCGGTGGTATAGGAAACTGTGGTCCCCGGATAGTTCGAGGTCCTGACATTGACCCCGGTCAATTGGGTAAAAACGGCGCTTTTCCCGACGTTCGGGTTGCCTATAAGCATTACCTTCATATCAAACTCCTTCTTCCGCTTATAAAGTCGTTGAAACAGGCACAACAAAAAAAGGCCAAATAACGCTGCCCTGAAATGTTTCGTGCTCTTAAGCAGATTATAGTTGTGTTATGCGTTTTGGACGAAGATTTTTCCGGCAATTTCGCAGCCGAGGGCAATCTGTGTGGCCCCCACTTCCACAATCACCGGACCGCTGTTCATCACAGCACTTTTTTTGACGACGGATACACCCTCCCGCAGCCCCATTGATTCAAGTTTATTATGAACACCTCTGCCTCCCGAAATCAGCCGGATGGTGCCTCTTTCCCCAATTTTCATTTCCCTCAATGTCATACTGATGCCCCTCTTTTGCACCACCATTGGGCGCAATTTTTTTGTTATGTTTGTTCTTTTCTAATTCTATCATAAGCTTTTTGATAATGATTGTCAATATCGAAAATTTTATTTGATTACAGGCTACCCCTGTGAAACCTGTCTGGATTTCGCAGGAGTAACGATTACGGATATTGGAGGGCTTGCAGTTTTTCAAACTTCTTGAGGAATACAAAACAAGCGTGTATAATAGGTTTAGCCCCCAGGCCGTTTTACAAAGGTCCGGGGAAACCAACCTGTGATAAAGCTGATACCTGCCGGGTCTTAGCGGCTGGTACAGGACTTTGCGCAGTAATATGAATAATATACGGGGTCTGCAAATGCATCTGTTTATTATTAATCCTGTTGCCGGGAAGGGAAACACCATGAAGATCCTGCCCGAAATTAAAGCGTTAATGGAAAAACACGGTCTTAATTATAGGGTGGAAATTACCGAGGCTCCCGGACATGCCACGGACATTGCAAAAAAATACATAAAAGAAAACGGAGATTTGCGCATCTATGCAGTCGGAGGAGATGGCACGCTCAACGAGGTTCTGCAGGGTGTGGTGGGCAGCAACGCGTCCCTTGGCATCATTCCTGCGGGTACCGGCAATGATTTTATTAAAAGCTTCTGCGCCATCCGGGATCCTGTAAAGCTACTTCCGTTTCTGGTGCATGCGGATCCGGTTCCTGTAGATGTTTGCAAAATGAACGACCGTTACTTTCTGAATATTGCCTCAGCAGGCTTTGATGCCGACGTGGTCGCCAGTACCCAGCACCTGAAGCGCCTTCCGCTGATGAAGGGAAAAATCGCCTATATTGGCGGTATCCTGTTAACATTGATCCGAAAGAAAAACATTCAGGCAACCTTTGTGTTGGATGATGAAACCATTGAAATGAAAAGCCTTCTTTTGGCAGCCTTTGCAAACGGACGTTTTTATGGCGGAGGCATGTCACCGGTTCCCGGCGCAAAGCCCGATGACGGTTTTCTGGATGTTTGCCTTATCCAGGGAATGAACCGGTTAAAAATTCTGATGTTTTTTCCCCGGCTGATCAAAGGATCACACACGAAGATGCGGGAGGTAACCTTAAAGCGATGCCGCAGCCTGACAATGGAAAGCCCGCGCCCGGTTCATGTCAACGCCGACGGAGAGTTGTTCCGGTCCACCACGGTACAGATACACCTCATCCCCAAGGGGATTCAATTCATAAAGCCGCTGTAGCAGCAGAAGTAAGTGCAAACACTGTTGTTGCAACAGCTTTTTGGCTTTATGTCTGAAATAGGGTGCTCCCATCTGTTCAGGTGGCGGGAGTATGTCGTAACATTTGCTCAGGCCTTGAGATAGCCGTAAATATAACTAGCCGAAGGAGAAGTTTGAATGTTATTTGAAACAACGATTTGCTCTCTGAAAGATAATAAAACCTGTGCGGTTACCTTTACCACCGACGATGCACTGTATCGTTCCTGTGTTTTCTATCAGGCAAGGTTTAAAGAATATGAGCTTAGAGGAACTGCCATGTTATCCACTGATTTTATCTGCCCGTCTGTAAACAAGGATATCACCGAAAGCAATGGTTTCGCCACCTGGGAGCAATGGCAGGCCTTTATTGACGAGGGTTGCTTCGATGTAGCCAACCACACGAAAAGTCATCCCTTTCTGGATAAAATATCCGTGGAGCAGCTCGAAGACGAGGTAAATGGCGCACAAGCGGTTTTAAGGGCAAGGTTTCCCGGGCAAAAGGTGATTTGCATGGCAAACCCCTATGTTGTAACGAATGATGCCATTGACTCTGTTATCCGGCAGCGACATTTTTCGGCCAGAAACGGCGGCGAGGGCTTCAATTCGTTAGACCCCACCGAATGGGAATGGTATCGTTTGGACTTTCAAACCGCGCTGCACCACTCTACTTCGGAGATCATGAACCCCTGGATTGATCAGGCCATTGAAAAAAAGCTTTGGCTCATTGAAATGTGGCACGGTGTTGACGGCCAGTGGTGGGAACCCCCATCCTCGCGGGAATGCGACAAGCATCTGTCTTATCTGTCGGGTAAGCTCGATACCGTGTGGAACGGAACCATGGAAGAGGTTACCCTGTATTTACGGGAAAAGCAGCATGCAACCGTAATAACTGAAATCTCGAATGAATCTGAATTACAGGTCTGTCTAAAGACCGACCTGGATGATGCTTTGTTTGATTACCCGCTAACGCTTAAAACCGAGGTTCCTTCAGACTGGAACAGGGCCAGCTTGATAAAGGGCAGCCAGGAACAGACCCTTATCGTAAGGGAAAATGGAGGCCATAAAGTGGTATATTACGATGCGGTTCCCAATAGCGGCTCGGTTATACTTAGAAAGCTGTGATATGTTTTTTCCGTCTTCACACAACCGGGCAGATAACTATTTTTCCTGCATTGTGGACGATGAGATAAAAAAATGATGTTTATGCGTGTTTCTAAAGAATAAACAGACCTTCCGAGTCGGCTCCTAGAATGAGCTTGCGTCGATGATCGCGTGAACCAATTTTCTTACACACTCTTCAAGGGAATATTTCTCGGTATCCAAAACAAGCTCCGGGGTTTCCGGTTCTTCATACACCGCGGATATCCCTGTAAACTCTTTGATTTCACCCTTGATTGCTTTTTTATACAGTCCTTTCGGATCTCTTTTGGCACAGACTTCCACACCGGCTTTTACATAAACTTCCATAAAGCCTGGTTTTGCTTTTTCTCTGGCAACCTGCCGCATGGATTTCATCGGGGATATGAAGCAAGCCAGCACAATCACCCCCGCATCCTGAAACAGGGCGCAAACCTCTGTGATGCGCCGGATGTTTTCCATCCGATCCGCTTCGGAAAAACCCAGGTCGCTGTTCAGGCCAAAGCGGACATTGTCCCCGTCCAGCCGGTACACTGCCCTGCCCATGCCACACAGCACCCTTTCCGCTTCAACGGCAATGGTGGATTTGCCCGAAGCGGATAAACCCGTCAGCCAAACCACCAATCCCTTCTGGCCTAATAATTTCTCCCTGTCTTCCCGTGTCACGGTACCTGCGTGAAAGGTAATATGATGATCCGACATCTGGTTTGTTCCCCTTCTTTTGAAAATGGTGTTCCTGTTTTTCTGAACTACATCCAGTCAGTAAACGCAAAAGGATTGGGTAGTAAATGTAATGCCTTGTCTGCCTGGTTTCAGTATATTCAATGGCATAATACAAATAAAAACCCCCTCCCCATTCTATCGAAAAACAGGGAGAGGGGCAAGGGGCTGGTCACAAGCTAAAGCTTGTTGCTCGCCCATGCGTCCTGGGTGTGTGCTATTTTAACTTAAAAGCCGCCTTCAACGGGAGTTTTCCGGTTAACCGAATGCTCCTGGCATCAGGCTGGGAACCTCCCGCATAAACCTCGAAAGCACCGGGTTCGTAAATCCTCTTCCCTTCATCATTCACTACTGTCATCTGCTCTGGCAGAATGTCAAAGGAAACCTCAGCCGATTGGCCGGGTGTCAGACTGATGCGTTTCATGCCCGAAAGCTGCCATACCGGAACGGCAAAGCCAGCTTCGACGTCTTTCACATACAACTGTGAAATTTCATCCCCCGCAAGCTTTCCGGTATTGGTAACCGTAACGGTTGCTGTAAGCCCTTCACCAGACGATACTTCGGATTTTGACAGCACCAGATTCGAGTATTCGAACTGCGTATAACTTAGCCCGAACCCGAAAGGATACAGTGCTTCATTCTTCATATAGCGGTAGGTGCGATTTTTCATTGCATAATCGGTAAACTCCGGCAGTTCTTCCGCTGTGCGGTAGAACGTGACTGGTAGCCTTGCTGATGGATTGGTCTCACCGAACAATACCGAAGCAACTGCTCTTCCTCCCAACGCTCCGGGATACCAGGCATTTACAATTGCGGGGAGGTTTTCGTCTGCCCAGTTCACCGCAAGGGCACTTCCTGTCATCAACACAAGTATAACCGGCTTGCCGGTGGCAGCTACAGCCTCAATCAGCTCCTGCTGCTGGCCAGGCAGGTTCAGATCATGTTTGTCGCCGGATCCGAAGGCATTGCTTTCATGCATTTCCTCCCCCTCGATGGTTGCATCGAGACCCAGGCAAAGCACGGCTACATCTGCCTTTTCAGCACAGTTCACTGCTTCCTGTATCCTGTCTCCGACTTCACCAAGCCCCTGAAACCTGTCTTTAAACAAATGGCAGCCCATTGAGTAATAAAGCTTTGTACCCGGCGCGGTAAATTCACGAATTCCTTCAACCACTGTAACATATTCGGACGCAGTGCCTTCGTAATTGCCCACAAGGGCCTGCCTGCTGTTAGCGTTGGGCCCGATGACCGCGATGGATTTGATGCTGTCCTTTTTTAGAGGCAGGATCCCGTCATTCTTCAACAGAACGATGGATTTTTTCGATGCCTCCACCGCCAGCGCAAGGTGCTCGTCACTATCCACAACATCATAAGGAATAGAGGTATACGGCACTTTTTCTTCGGGGTCAAACATCCCCAGCCGCATTCTCGTATTCATCAAGCGTGTAACGGATCGATCAATTTCATCTTCAGTGATCAACCCCTCCTGGAGTGCTATCAGAAGGTTGCCATAAAGATTACCACAGTTCAGATCACAACCATTTTTCACTGCGAGTGCACAGGATTCGGGGGCTGTGACTGTCACCTGGTGGTGCAGATGGAAATCCCGAATGGCCCAGCAATCTGAAACAACATGGCCGGCAAAGCCCCACTCATTGCGTAAAATATCGGTTAAAAGCGTTTTACTGCCGCAACAAGGTTCTCCATTGGTGCGGTTGTAAGCACCCATCACCGATTCAACGCGGGCTTCCTGCACCAATGCCTTAAAGGCCGGCAGATAAGTTTCGGTCATATCCTTTTTGGATGCGATGGCATCAAAATGATGACGGTCGGCCTCGGGCCCGCTGTGCACCGCATAATGCTTCGCGCATGACGCCACCTTCATATATTTCGGATGATCGCCCTGCAGACCCTTTACAAAAGCCACACCCAGCCTGGTGGTCAGGTATGGGTCTTCCCCGTAGGTTTCCTGCCCGCGACCCCATCTCGGATCTCTGAAAATATTGATGTTTGGAGACCAATAGGTTAAGCCCTTGTATATTCCCCGATCATTTTTACGGGCGTAGGCATGGTGCATTGCACGGGCTTCGGTAGATATCACCTGTGCAATTTTGTGCAGCAGCTCCTCATCGAAGCTGGACGCCATTCCAATGGCTTGTGGAAACATCGTTGCCGTTCCTGCCCTTGCAACACCGTGCAACCCTTCATTCCACCAGTTATATGCCGGAATTCCCAGCCTTTCGATGGCGGGTGAAGCGTGCAGCATTTGAGAAACCTTCTCCTCCAGGGTCATTCTGGCGACCAGATCCTTCGCTCTGTCTTCAAAAGAGTATTCCATATTCGTGTACACTGTTTTTTCACTCATCGCATATACCTCACTTAATAGTTGTATGATATTAATCATACCCGAAAAAAGCGGTTTTTACCAGTAAGCTTTTGTCTGAAAATGCTGAAAAACTGGGTAGTCGATACTAGATAAACAATCTGATTCCGACAGACAAAAGAAAAGAAAAGATTAACACGACATTCATGATGGTGAAGTTTTTAACAGCCAGGCCAAAGGTTTCGGCTTTACTTTGTTTTTGCTCAAAAGCCTTGATGTTATTATGAACCGGAATAAGCGTAATAAAAAACAATATACCGGTAATGGGTATTATCTTCAGTACCAGACTCAGGATGACTGACAGACCGGCAATGAAGTAGAGTGCTTTGAACAAAACCAGCGCCATTTCCCTTCCGATATAGATGGGGAGGGTATAACGTCTGTTTTCCAAATCATCTTCCATATCACAGATATTGTTCGCCAGCATGATATTTGCAATGCCCATCATTGCCGGAACCGAACACAGGAGTATTGATAACACCTCAGCCGCGTTCATGTGAAAGGTAAAGGACGAACCGTCGAAAGCGAAACCAAGAATGTTCCGATCCAAAGCATGAATAAATACCGAGAGAAACGGAATGAAAAAGCCCATAAACAGACCCGAGGCGATTTCGCCAAAGGGTGTTCTCGAGATGGGTACCGGGCCTGCCGAGTACAGCACGCCTATTGAGAAAGAGACAATGCCCACAACCAGAACCGTTGCATTTGTGCGCAGGAACAGCATATAACCTGCCAGTACCGCAATGGTGCCCAGAACGATGATCACGGCTATGGATTCCGGCTTACGAATATTATCCCGGACAATGGCATTATGCTTTTCATACCCGTAACCGGATTTTTTTCTGGCGCTCTTAAAATCCATATAATTGTTGATGGCCGTAGTGGTCATATCAAAGCATAATAGCGAAATGAGCATCAGCAGGAAATTACCTGCGTTAAATGCCTGATAGCGATAGACTGCCAGCACGGTCCCCAGTGCAAATGAGATCATGCTTGCCAGTTTGGTTTGGATTTCAACGTATTTAAAAAAACTTTGAACCTTCATGATACACCCTTCACCCACACTTTTTCCAATGCTGATTCTTATTATACCAGCAGTTCTATTTCCTTGTAAATGAAAGTGAAGGCAAAGAAAAGGGCATCTGGATGACGCCCTTTGATTCAGAGTGGTACAACATTTGTTGCCTGTGCTCCCCGTTGGCCCTGCTCAATGTCAAATTGAACGCGCTGACCTTCATCAAGCGACTTGTAACCTTCTGCCCTGATCGCGGAGAAATGGACAAAAACATCTTCCCCGCCTTCCCTTTCAATAAATCCAAAGCCTTTTTCGGCATTGAACCATTTTACTGTTCCTACCATTTTAACACCTCCAACATATACGTTTATTATGTCAACATTTCTTTTCTTTATACGAATTTTTTTCAGTTTCCTATGAAATAATATTCCATAATAAAGGTTTTTCTCCTGGTTTCACTTGGTTTACGCCTTGGTATCGGCCGCGGCTAATTTGTTGACCTTTTTCTGAGATTAATATATAATGCCATTGTGAATGGGGTGATCGTCGTTTTGACGATTCACCTTTTCCCTTTATTGAAGTATATTTTAACGAGGTTGAACAATAGGCACGGGGTTTCCGGTCTGATTCTTTGTTTATGCTTTCACCCTGTGTTGCAGGAAGCTTGCTGTGTCGGCGGCCTATGGAGGTTCGAAATGAAAATCATCATCATTGGCGATGGAAAGGTTGGTTACAGCCTGGCTGAAAACCTGTCCAATGAGGACAATGATATATCCATTATCGATAAAAACCCTGAAGCATTAAAAAAAGCAAATGAATACCTGGATGTGATGTGCATCAGGGGCAATGGCGTCAGTACGAAGGTTCTGATGGAAGCAGGTATTCGCGAATGCGATCTGTTGATTGCCGCGACAGCCAGTGATGAAATGAACATGGTCTGCTGTTTAACCGGTAAAAAACTCGGTGCGGCTCATACCATTGCGCGTATACGAGATCCGGAGTATGCAGATGAACTAACGCTGCTGAAAAAAGAGCTTGGTCTCGATTTGGTTTTTAACCCGGAAAGGGCTGCAGCCCGCGAAATTGCCCGAATGCTGCGTTTCCCTCAGGCCATGAATGTCGAGGTGTTCGCCAAGGGACGCGTAGAGATAGCCGAAATCCGAGTTGTAGAAGGTATGCCCATCGCGGGAATGACACTGAAAGATATTTCCTCAAAGTACACTCCATCGATTCTGATTGGAGCGGTTCTGCGAAATGGTGAAGCCATCATTCCAA
>JAAYJG010000283.1 GCA_012523055.1 Ruminiclostridium sp.
ACGACCAGCCAGGCTTTAGCCTGCGACCAGCCGTTATTGCAACGGCAGGTTTTGCTTTAGCAAAACCATCACACTGCAACAACGAAGCTTCAGCTTCGTTATATCGAGGCGGGAGAAGAGGATTTTGTTTACAAAATCCAGCACCTCGGGAGTGTACCCACTGGAACACTCCATAAGAGCGACACGTGATTCATTGCTCGCCGCCTGATTAAGGTAATCTGTACCCGCCACCACACGTTTTTCAGCCCTTAGCTGAATACGTTAAGAGGTGGGGCGGGGGCCCATCGGGCCTCGTTATAACAAATTAACATGCATGTTGGTCAAACGAAATGCACGGCATTGATACACATTATCCGCAGGTACTGCGGAAATTCAGTGAATATCCGCAGGTACTGCAGGAATTCAGTGAATCTTGTTTCATCTATTTTGTTCGGGCATGAACAGGTATACAGGCGGGAGAATCTAGTTGTGAGGGAAAAGTTCAAGAAAACCCACTCCATGCAAACAACCATACTGATCGTTTTTGTAGCGCTCATCGTGATCACGGTGACGCTTGTGAGTTTTCTCGTTTTCTCAAACTGGCTTTCTTCTTCCGGAAAAACCACCCGGATGATCGCGAAACAAACCAATTCTGAGGCACTGGGCCAGATTGAGGAGTTTATTCATAACACTTTTCATATCAATGATATCAGCCATAAATGGATTCAAAACCGGATTGTGGATCTGGATCAGGAAGACGAGCGGGACAAATTTTTTGTCAGCGTTATGCAATCTCATGAGGAAGAAATTTACAGCTTCAGCTATGGAACAGAAAGTGGGGAGTATTACGGTGCTCGCAGGAATGAAAAAGGCGAAATTGAAATCATGAGAAATAATGCACAAACCGGCGGACATTCGTGGTATTATTCGATTCGGGAGGATCTTTCAGCAGGTGAACTTGTTCTGGAAACGGGCATGTTTGATCCCCGCACCAGAGAATGGTACCGGGTTGCAAAAGAAAAAGGAGAGCCTGTATTTTCTCCCGTATACCGGCATTTTGTAATGCCGGATATGGCCGTTTCTGCAGGTTGGCCCATATGTGGCGACAACGGCGACCTGAAGGGTGTTCTCGGAACCCATATCATCCTTTCTGATATCAATCAGTTGCTTCAAACAATCATGGGCGACAAAAACGGCTATGCCATCATTTCAGAGAAGGAGACGGGTGAGCTGATCGCCAACTCCTTCGGACAAAACAATTTTATTCTCCTGCAGGATGGATCGATGCAGCGAACGAGCATGGAAGAGATTGAAAACCCCGGGATTATTCAGGCTTACCACCATTACAGGGACACCGGTGAAAGCGATTTCATTCAAAAAATTCCTGGAGACAGGCTATATATGGAAATTCAGGAATATACCAGGAGCGGTCTGCAATGGGTTGTAATGACGGCTGTACCCGAAAGCTTGCTAAACCGTGATATTGTGCGAAGCATTCAAAATGCCGGAATCATTGCCGCGGTTATGCTGCTTCTATCTGTTTTGATGTGTTTTATGGTCATCCGCAGGTTGGTAAAGCCCGTAGGCGTTCTGGTATCCACTGCCAAAAAAATAGCCGACGGAGATCTCTCTCAGCGCGTTCCCATCACCCGAAATGACGAAATGGGCATGATATCGGCTTCCTTCAACCGTATTACGGATACCCTGTCAAACCTTATCAATAATCTGGAAGATACAGTTGCCCAGAGGACTGAAGAAATTTTTTATCTCGGTAAGCATGATGCCCTTACGGGCTTGTTGAACAGACACAGCATGGAAGAAAAGCTGAAAGAGGTGGATACCGAAAGCAATCTGCCCATTTCCATTATTTTTGCCGACATCAACGGGTTGAAGCTAACGAATGATATCTTCGGTCATGCCGCCGGTGACAATTTGGTTAAAAAGTCTGCACAGGTTGTCCGTCAAGCCTGTCGGGGGCATGATATCATTGCGCGAATCGGCGGAGACGAATTTATTATTCTTCTTCCTCAAACAACAGCCCCGGAAGCCAAAAAAATTATAGAAAGGATTCAGGCAAGCCTTTCAAAGGAGAGTGTTGAAGCCATCAAATGCAGTATGGCCCTCGGAACGGATACAAAAACGCTGATATCACAGGACCTGATGAAAATCTTCTCAAATGCCGAGGAATCCATGTACAGGGAAAAAACACTCAATCGTAAGGCCAACCATTCTGAAACACTGAATGTGATCATCAGTACGCTGCATGAAATCAATCCTGAAGAGAGAAGGCACTCCATAGCGGTCAGTGAGGTATGCCAGAGCATTGCCAGAGAATTAAAACTGCCTGAAACCGAAGTGAGCAAAGTCAAAAGAGCCGGGTATCTTCATGATATTGGTAAAGTGGTACTGAAAAAGGAGCTCATCGCAAAAAAACGACCGCTTACTGAGACAGAGATCGAGGAAGTACAGCAGCATACAGCCATTAGCTATCGAATTTTAAACCTCTTTGACGACACCCTGGATATCGCCGATGCCGTATACAGTCACCATGAAATGTGGGATGGACAGGGTTATCCGCAAGGCCTGAAAGCACATGAAATTCCATTGTTCTCACGCATCATTTCCCTGGCAGAGGCATATGATCGCAGAATGTATGAGTCTGGGAAGTATGATCCAGATAAAAAGGAAGCAGTCATCCGATATATCCGCGAGAACAGCGGGAAGCGGTTTGATCCGAAGCTTGCGGAATTGTTTATTCAATACCTGCTGAAACAATAGAATCATTTCTCTGCACTCACTCGAAAATCAAGCATCGATATTTGACGAAATGAGTTTTCTGCAGTGAAATTTTTCAATACATTTTTGAATCAGTCGAATAAAAGGTGAAAGAACTTGTTGAACCCTTCGAATAATCAGGATATAATATCGCTAATCGGATAAGCGCATATTAATGAAGAGATGCGTTATCAGCGTCCGTGTGTAATGGGTCGAGGCTTACGGTGCGTTCCATTGCTGGAGTTATCCTTCCCGGGGGCGCGTTCCAGTGGGTACGCTCCTCTGGTACGCTCCTTTGGTACCTCCTTTGCTACGGTCCTCTGGTACGCGACTGCATTGGAGCACAATTCGCTCAAACGCTTATTGAGACCGAAAGTGCATAATGAAAACAATTTCAAACAGGGTATTCGAAGCAAACCCAATGGGAAAAGCCTTTGGTAGGACTGAAAGAACCCTGAGATAGGAGCGGCTTTATGAAAAATGAACAGATTCATATTGGAATTATCGGATTGGGAACGGTTGGAACCGGTGTGGCAAGGGTATTGCTGCAGCAGCGGGAGCTTTTGAAAACCCGCAGCGGGATCACGTTTAACCTGAAGGCCATTTCAGAGCTTGACTGGACCAGAGAGAGAAATATTGATCTGACCACCGTTCACTGCACCACCGATGTCAATGAGTTGCTCGACGACCCCGAAATCAGTGTTATTGTGGAAACCATCGGCGGGTATCAGCCTGCTTTCAGCTTCATATCCAAAGCCCTGCAAAATGGCAAGCATGTGGTAACGGCCAACAAGGCGCTGATTGCAACCCATGGCCGTGAGCTGTTCAAAACAGCCTGGGAAAATGGCGTCAATCTCATGTTTGAAGCCAGCGTCGGCGGTGGCATACCCATCATCAAGGGCCTTAGAGAAGGCTTGATAGCCAATAATATTGAAAGCAT
>JAAYJG010000284.1 GCA_012523055.1 Ruminiclostridium sp.
CAAAAACGATGTTGTCATATTCATCATGAATAACATCCTTGCAGATTCTGGCCATGGCCAGGGTGTTTACCTGCGGCAGCCATAAATCCATCAGATTGGCTTTCTGCGTGGTACTCAGTGCCAGCAGCTGATCCGGTGTAATGAACTGTTTCATACTTAACCCCTCGTTTTTATTATTGATTGTACTGTTCACGGCAAATTATCAACAAAGAGGCCGTTCGGAAAAGCATATTTATTCGTAAGACACTACTTTCTATGGCTTGAAACCCGCATAGTTCCGTTCATTTTTACATGTTTATGCGAGTTTCTAAAGAATAAACAGACTTTCCGAGCCGGCTCCTATCGATATACTACCTTGATCCCCTGTGGTGTGTCCTGAAGCTCGATTCCCATTTCCTTCAGCTGATCACGGATTACATCGGCTTTTTTAAAATCTTTGGCTGCCCTGGCTTTCTGTCTTGCTTCGATGAGTGCTTCAACCCCTTGATCCTGCACGGTTTCCTGTTCCTTTGTCATGATCCCCAGAACCCCCGTCAACTCCTTCAGAAGCTCCAGTGCTTTCGCAATGGTTTGTTTACCCGTGCCGGGAATTGAAACATTGATTTGACGAACCAATTCAAAGATGGCTGCGAGGGCGTCGGCTGTATTGACGTCATCCTCCATGGCTTCAATGAACCTCTGCCGGTAACCAGCCAGTTGTTCAAAGCTTTCGGGTTCAAAAGAATCGCTCTTAGCATTGTGCATCAGAAAAACCAGGTTGTCCCGGCATTCATATATCCTGTTTAAAGCGCTTTGTGCCTGTTCCAGCAAGCCGTCACTGAAATTGATCGGGCTTCTGTAATGGGCTGAAAGCATAAAAAATCGGATCACCTCATAGTCGAAATGCTGGACGATGTCCCTCACCGTGAAAAAATTCCCCTTGGATTTGGACATCTTTTCATTGTTAATATTGATAAAGCCATTGTGCAGCCAGTAATTTGCGAAGGGCTTTCCGTTGACCGCCTCGCTTTGGGCAATCTCATTTTCATGGTGCGGGAAGACAAGATCCTGCCCGCCGCTGTGAATATCAATTGTTTCACCCAGAAACCGGTTGGCCATGGCCGAGCATTCGATGTGCCACCCCGGGCGTCCCTTACCCCAGGGGCTGTCCCAGGCGGGTTCACCTGGTTTTTGCGCCTTCCACAACGCAAAATCCATGGCGTTTTCCTTTCTTTCATCCACGCTGATCCGCGCACCGGCTTCAAGGTCTTCCATATTGTGCCCGGACAGCTTGCCATATTCAGCAAAGGAAAGGGCTCTGAAATAAACATCGCCATCGGTTTCGTAGGCGTAGCCTTTGTCGACCAGGGTCTTTACCATTTCAATGATGGCATCCATATTATCGGTGGCCTTCGGAGCCACCGTCGCATCCCGGATGCCCAAACCGTGAGCATCGGTGTAATACTCCCGGATATACCTTTGCGCAACCTCCGGCACCGTTGTCCCTTCTTCCTGGGCCTTCTTGATCATTCTGTCTTCGATATCGGTGAAGTTCTGAACAAAGGTGACCTTATACCCGCGGTATTCCAGAAACCGCCGCAGACAGTCGAATATAATAAATGGACGGGCATTTCCGATATGAAAATAATTATAAACTGTGGGGCCGCAGCTATACATCTTAACCTCGCCGGGTTTGACGGGCTTAAATTCTTCTTTGCCGCGTGTGAGGGTATTATAGAATCTCATAGTTACATCTCCCTGTATATCCGTTTTGTATTGAATACATGCTCCCGTTGGTATTGGTTTGGCAGCGCAAACGCTTATGAAGTTTATGCTTCGCGCCTTCTGGTTCTATCCGTTATTTACGGTAGCCTTCCCCTGGTTCCACCATATCATCCGGTTTTCCATTCTTGATGGTTGGTGAAGGCTGAGAATTATGTACCATGCTGAAAGGCGGAACCGAACGGGTGAGCCATACATTTCCTCCGATAACCGAATCATGGCCGATGACTGTATCGCCCCCTAAAATGGTGGCCCCGGCGTATATGATCACATGATCCTCGATATCCGGATGTCGTTTAACCCCCTTCACCGGGTTTCCTTTTTCATCGAGGGTGAAGCTTTTTGCGCCCAAAGTTACCCCCTGGTATACTTTTACATG
>JAAYJG010000033.1 GCA_012523055.1 Ruminiclostridium sp.
CACAAGAACGATAAGGATGGACAATGATACCGTCAGCAATCCGTGCAGCAAGCCGTCCGATTCACCCTTCTTATCGCTTCCCTGCGTTTTGGGGGCCTTTTCCTTCGTATTATTTTTTTGTGCCATGTTTTTCTCCTGATTCAGGCCTTATCATCAACCGGTCTGTTGGATTCCTTAAAGCTGATCAATTCATCTACCAGCAGTTGCCCTGCTTTTTCCTGCTCCTTCCTGTACTCGGCAAACTCCTTTTCCTTCAGCTTTTCCAGAACCTTTCTATCCTTCATAATTTCAATGAGTTTCTCTCTTACTATATCGACATTTTTGATTTCTTCGTTAACCCTCTGCTGTTGCATGATGTCTTTTTGGTGCAGCAGTGAAATATATTCCATCCGCTGTTTCAGTTTTGCCAGAATAACGCCCTCAGTGCTCTCTGTACGGTATGCTTCTTCCTGTTCGGCGGCTTCTGCCCGAATTTCAGCCAGCAGCCTTTTTTGATGCTCTAATTTTTGTATAGCAACGCCCAGCTCGTTTTTCGTGCTTTTCTCCAGCTGGATCTTTATATTCAAAATGGTTTGTAAGCGAAAATGAAAAGCTGGCATCCTTCTCCCCTTTATATAGTATTTAATACCCCGGGTATGCGAAGAGAATCAACAAAAGAAAAAGGGAACAAAAATCCTCTTCCCTGTTTCCTTTTCTTTGCCGGAGATGACATTTGACTATGAATGAATGGCTTGCTCCATCAGTTCCATGGTTTGTTCAAAGGTGAATTTATCTGTGGTGCTTTGAACAAGAAAAGCATTTATTCCGGAAATCAGAGAGATGGCACGGTCAATATCCGGATTGCTGCCCTTCACATAGGCCCCAACATTGATCAGATCTTCGGCTTCCCGGTATACCGCCAGGTTCTTACGGATTTCCCCCGCGACCTTTTTATGATCACTGGTGACAATATCACTCATGACACGGCTGATGGAGCCCAAAACATCCACCGCTGGATAATGGTTGCGGTGTGCCATTTGGCGAGACAATACGATGTGGCCGTCGAGAATGCTTCTGGCTGTATCGGTAACCGGTTCGGTCATATCGTCCCCATCCACAAGGACGGTATACAGCCCCGTGATAGAGCCTTTTTCCGATGTACCCGAGCGTTCAAGCAGCTTGGGCATGATGGAAAAAACAGAAGGGGTGTAGCCCCTGGAAACCGGAGGTTCACCTATGGAAAGTCCGATTTCCCTCTGAGCCATGGAAAAACGGGTGAGTGAATCCATTAAAAACAACACGTCGTTTCCCTGATCCCGAAAATATTCCGCAATGGCGGTAGCCAGCAGCGCCCCCGTTTTTCGAATAAGCGCAGGCTGATCGGACGTCGCCACAATAACCACCGATCGCTTCAGACCGTCTTCCTGCAGATCCCGTTCCAGAAAGTCCCGTACCTCGCGGCCGCGCTCTCCGATCAGTGCGATCACGTTAATATCTGCCTTGGTGTTTCGTGCGATCATACCCATCAAAGTGCTTTTTCCAACGCCGCTTCCCGCGAAAATGCCCATTCTCTGGCCTTTTCCAACGGTGAGCATACCGTCGATACATTTCACGCCCAAGGACAGGACATCGCTGATGCGCGGCCTTTCCATGGGATGCGGCGGCATGTTGTTCACGGCATAATAGCCGTCCATTTCTATTCTTCCCTTACCATCCATGGGGTTTCCAAGACCGTCCAGCACCCTGCCCAATAACCCCTGGCTAACGCCTACCGACAATTCCATGCCGGTGGCAACGACATCATTTCCAGGTGCAATTCCCGTCATTTCGCCCAGTGGCATCAACAGGACACTCCTGTCCCGGAAGCCGACCACTTCGGCTAAAACCTTTTTTCCAAGCCTTGGGTTCATGATACGGCACAGTTCCCCCACATGGGTTTCGGGGCCGTTGGACTCTATGGTCAAGCCCACAACCTTAGTGACCTGACCTTTGAAACAAACGAATTGTTTTGTCTGAAGGGCTTTTTGATATTTTTCCAGATTGATTTGAATGGCCATTTACGTCTCCAAAGCTTCGACTTGTTCTTCCCGGGACACGGCAGCTTCGTCGGAGGCCGGGACACCCAGAATTTCCCTGAAGGTGTCTTCAATGGCCTTCATTTGTGTTTCAACGCTGCTGTCAATAGAACCGAAACCTGTTTCAACAATACACCCGCCCCGTTGCAGGCTGTTGTCCTTTTTAATCACCAGATCACGGATATTTTGAATCCCCTGGGTAAACCGTTCTTTGTTTTCCATCACAGTTTCATAATCTTCCGGACTGACGGTCACGATGATTTCACCGTTCGGGGAGGTGGAAAGCAGTGTTTTTCGCACAAGCCCGACGATAACATCCCTGTTTTGAGATAACTCAAACCCGACGACCTTGCGGGCAATCTCCAGTATGGTTTCAACCATCTGCCCTTCCATACTTCGCACTGTGTTTTCATAAAGCTCCGCTGAGTCTTTTTTTAGTTGCTCCGCCTCATGGATCAAGCTTTGATAATGCTTCTGGGCAAGCCTTTCTCCATTACGATACCCTTCTTCCTTGGCCTGCTGTTCAACATCCATCATATGTATGCTGATTTTCTCCTGAGCTTGCGCAAGCATATCATCGGCTTCCCGCATGGCCTGCTGAAGAATTTGTTCGGCTTGCTGCCTGGCTTTTTCCACTAAAGCCTCCTGTGGCTCTTCAACGCTGACCTCTGGCTGCCTGTTCACGATAGCCGGGCCAGTTTTCCTGGGTTTTACCGGGTAGGGGTTCCCCATGTTGACCTGATATTTTTTATAGATATTGCTGCTGCCATATACATTAAACAACGATTTCGTCGCCTCCGCCTCTGGAAATAATAATTTCACCCGCATCCTCAAGC
>JAAYJG010000034.1 GCA_012523055.1 Ruminiclostridium sp.
CAGGGCGAGCATGAATTAATCGGTATTTTGAAAGAACTCTCCACAATGAAAACCGAATACAAAAAGATTGAGTATGCATTGCATGAAGTAAAAACAAAAGGCTATGGTGTGGTCACACCTCAGTTGGATGAATTGACGCTGGAATCGCCCGAAATCATCCGTCAGGGCAACTGTTTCGGCGTAAAACTGAGAGCAAGCGCACCTTCCATACATATGATCCGTGCCGATATCGAAACCGAAATTGCACCTTTGGTTGGTTCGGAAAAGCAATCCGAAGAGCTGGTGAACTATCTGCTGCGGGAGTTTGAGGGGCAGCCCGATAAGCTTTGGGATTCCAATATCTTTGGCAAATCACTGTACGACCTGATCACGGAAGGCTTGCAGAACAAGCTTTACAAAATGCCAGAAGATGCCCAGATGAAGCTGCAGGAAACCCTCCAGAGAATTATCAATGAAGGCAGCGGCGGGTTGATCTGTATTATCCTGTAATCCTGTACCTCTGCCTGAGTCGTTCTGTTCGCACTTCTTTCACCCGGTTTCATCCGGGTTTTTTTTTGTACTTATGAAAGCCTGGCCTATTCACTTCGATTTGCAGGCTGCAAAAGTCCTTTTGGTTGATACCATTTATCAGTGGTATAATATGAATGGAAATTACCAAATTTCAGATAGAGAAAGGGGAATAAAGATGACAGAATCCAATGAAAAGAGCAATGGCCAAAAGCTGATGGATAAGCTTGGTTACAATAGTAAAAACTCATGGGAGAAGATCGGTGACAAAGAAAAGATATTCAGTTTTTGCGATAAATACAAAGCTTTTCTGGATAAGGCAAAAACCGAACGTGAGGCTGTTCAGGAAGCCATTTCCCAGGCTGAAAAGCTGGGGTATCAAAACCTGGAAACCTTGATTTCCGGGCAAAAAAGCTTATCGGCAGGTGACAAAGTTTACAGGAATGTTAAAAACAAAGCGGTGGCTTTTGCCGTGATTGGGAAAAGACCGCTGGAGCAGGGAGCACGTATGCTTGGGGCTCACGTAGATTCTCCAAGGTTGGATCTGAAACAGAACCCTCTGTATGAAAACACGGATATGGCATTCCTGAAAACCCACTATTATGGCGGCATCAAGAAATACCAATGGTTGGCCATTCCACTTGCTCTTCATGGTGTTATTCTGAAAAAGGATGGCAGCATCGTACAGGTTTCAATCGGGGAGGATGAGCGAGATCCCGTTTTAACCATTACAGATCTGCTGCCGCATCTTGCAAAGGATCAGATGGAAAAGAAGATGACCGATGCCATCTCCGGTGAGGGGATGAACGCGCTGTCAGGCTCCATGCCCTTCGATGATAAGGATGTAAAAGATAAGGTTAAGCTGAATGTTTTGAACCTGCTGCATGAAAAATATGATATCACCGAAGAGGATCTGCTCTCATCCGAGCTGGAGCTTGTGCCCGCGTTTAAAGCCCGGGATCTTGGCTTTGACAGAAGTATGATCGCCGCTTATGGTCAGGATGACAGGGTTTGCGCCTATACCTCAATGATCGCACTATTTGATGCAAAGGCTCCGGAGTATACCGCAATTTGTGTGCTGACAGACAAGGAGGAAATCGGGAGCGTGGGCAATACCGGCGCAGAGTCCCGTTTCCTGGAAGACTTCCTGGCGGATCTGTGCTATATGACCTCAAAGAATTATACCGACATTCTGCTAAGACGGTGCCTGAACCACTCCGTTATGCTGTCGGCGGATGTGAACGCGGCTATGGATCCCAATTATGAAGGGACCCACGATAAATACAACGCAGCCTATCTGGGCAAGGGTCTGGCTATCATGAAGTTCAGCGGCGTCCGTGGGAAATCCGGTGCTTCGGACGCGCATGCCGAGTTCTTTTCAAGAATCAGAACCGTGTTAAATGACAACAACATCCCCTGGCACACGACAGAATTGGGTGGTGTGGATAAGGGTGGCGGAGGTACCATTGCCATGTACATTGCTAACCTCGGTGTGGATGTCATCGATTGCGGTGTACCGGTTTTAAGTATGCATTCACCCTTTGAAGTTACCTCAAAAGCAGATGTATACGCAGCCTACCTGAGCTATAAAGCCTTCCTTCAGGCATAAACCCGAGTCAGTGAGCGGGGCCCGGGTACCTTGGTCGAATTTATCCAGAGGGACAGGTACCTGGGCCACTTTAACCTATAGCCAGAGGACGGGACCCAGGTTCCTTAGTCAAACCTGACAAAAGAGGGCGGAGCTCAGGTTCCTTTGCGAATAAGTCAAAACGAGAGAGCGAGACTCAGGTTCATTGGCAAACCAGCCATAATATCTGGGTCTCGCTCTTGATGATTACGCAGCCTGACATTTTTCCCTTGCCCACAGATTTTCAAACCCTTGTGCAGCATGTCCGGTTAGTGGTATGATAAAGAAAAGAGCGAAGTTCCATCACCCTGGTTATAACAACGGAAGCGATTGCTTGCAATCGCAACACACTGTTATTGCAACGGCAGGTTTTGCTTTAGCAAAACCATCATACTGCAACAACGAAGCTTCAGTTTCGTTATATCGAGGCGGGAGATATGCTCGCCGCCTGATTAAGGTAATCGGTACCCGCCACCACACGTTTTTCAGCCCTTACCTGAAAATACGTTAAGAGGTGGGGCGGGGGCCCATCACCCTCGTTATATTCACAAGCGTGCTGAAAGGAACGAAGGTATTGAGAAAAACTCTTCTTTTTATAGTTACATATTTAATGCTCTCTATTATAGTGCTTCCAAGCCTCGCTGCAAACGAACCAGATCAGGATATTAAGGTTTATGTGAATGATACGCTGGTTCAATTTGACGTGGCTCCAATTTTCATTAACAACCGGACCATGGTTCCCATCCGGGCTGTATTCGAAGCCATGGGTGCCGATGTTCAGTGGAATGATTCCATAAAGACCGCGATCATCATCAAGGGTGAAAAAAGAGTTCAAATTCAATTGAACAACCACAGCGCATTGGTAGACGGAGTGTCCGTTCAGATGGATGTGCCTGCCACCGGCATCAACGGTCGTATTCTGGTTCCCGTGCGTTTCATCAGTGAAAACCTTGGCTTAAAGGTGGACTGGGTGAATTCTACCAAAACCGCCTTTATCAGCGAGCCTTCCACCCCTGTGAATAGTGGGAACCTTCAAAATTGGGGTAAATTTACTTCCGATGGTGTGTGGAATTATCATATTCTCCAGAATAACATTCTTGTTCGGGAGCATGGGGGCACCAAAAAACAGGAAAAAATAGCGGATCACATCATTTGCGATTTACAGCTTGATCAGGAATGGATTTACTGCATCGGCACAGACAAGGGGATCAACAAAATCATTCGGTTAAACAAAGAAAACGGTGTAAAAGAAGTGCTTTCAGACACTGCGGTCAATTCATTCCAACTTGTCAACGGCTGGCTGTATTATAGCAATGCTGAAAACAGCAACTTGTTGTACAGAACTAAATACAACGGCACTGAAACCATGAAAATTCTTCGGGACGGTAATTTCACACCCAAAAGCTGGTTTGTTCAAAACGGGTTTATTTATTATCAGGATCTTCGTTCGCGTTTGATCTGCCGTGCACGCATTGATGGCTCGGAAGCCACTGTACTGACAAATGTTTATGGTGTTTCAAATGCTTCCAATAATAGTCTCTTAGCACAAAACACAGGTGTGTCCTATCATTTGAAATTGATCGATAATGATTTCCTTTATTTTGTGCTGGAAACGGGCCCTGTTCAAGATACAGGCTATCGTGTGCCCGGGGTTTACAGGCTTCCGATTGCCGGCGGCCGATCAGAGCTGATTAACGATAAAATCCCACTTTCGATGAA
>JAAYJG010000285.1 GCA_012523055.1 Ruminiclostridium sp.
AACAGGGAAAAAGATGAAATGGGTGAGCAATGGAGACCGCACCCGCGTGTTCCTGCCCCGTAAGCTGCAGAAGAGTAGCATGCCACTGGTATTTGCTTTTGAGCCTGAATAACGATATTTTCCGGTTGACATCGGCGACGTACAGAATCAGTTATTATATGTTGCATAACATATGATATTGTTTGTTAATTGATGTATAAAGCTATATATTTGCATCAGCATAGTACAGCACAGTATAGCTGAAGAGAAGCAAGAAAACGCGTAACTATATGTATATGTGATCACTCTGACAATACTATCTGACAAATAGGCAAAATATCGGACGAGATTCTACGGGTCTACCAGCTTTACAGACGTTTTATTCACAATTAATACCGGAAGTAATTAACGATTTTTACCTGACAGGCTGAGATTATAAAAAAAATCCCTCAAAGAAAGTTCCAAATTACATGCTAAGACACATTCATCCAGCAATTGAATACTCACATAAGAGATCAAACAAGGAAGCACCTTACACAAGACATAGTGTATCATTGAAAAGGAAGATTCATTAATTAATAATCACAAAAGGAATGAAAAAAAAGGGTTCTTTAAAACTATTGAAGGGGATGATTCTCGCATCAATGTGGTTTCTATCCCTGGGATTATTTGCTCAAAACATTACTGTTGCAGGGACAGTAACTGATGAAAACGGGACGCCTGTTATCGGGGCGACTGTTGTGGTTGAGGGGAGTGCCGGCGTTGGCACCACAACCGATTTAGACGGGCAATACGTGATAAGCAACATTTCTGGAGAGAGCTACCTTCTGTTCAGTTATGTGGGAATGAAAACAGAAAGAGTCGCTTTAAACGGTAGAACGACTGTGAATATTGCAATGTCTCCGGATACGGAGTTACTGGATGAACTGGTTGTGGTAGGGTATGGCACCCAGAAGAAAGTCAACTTAACCGGAGCTGTAGGTGTTGCCGATCAGAAGGTGCTGCAAGACAGGCCGCTGACCAATCTGGGACAGGGACTACAAGGAACAGTACCAAACCTGCAGGTAACGCAGGGGAATTATGCACCCGGACAGGGATCATCTTTTAATATTCGGGGTACCACATCACTGAATGGAGGAGGACCGCTGATCCTGGTTGACGGGGTAGTGCAGGACCCGAACCTACTCAATCCAAATGATGTAGAGAGTGTTTCTGTCTTGAAAGATGCAGCTTCAGCGGCAATCTATGGGGCAAGAGCGGCTTATGGGGTAGTACTGATCACTACCAAAAAGGGGAAGAGTGATCAGAAACCCACCCTGAATGTCAGCAGTTCATACTCTGTTACAAGTCCCTCCAATGTCCCAAAATATGCCGACAGCTGGCAATATATCACTTACATGAATACCGCCAGTAAAAATGCAGGAGGCAGCAACTATTTTGACGATCGACTGATGCAGTATGCTAAGGCATATTATGATGATCCGGTGAACAATCTACCGGTATATTATGACCCGGCAATTGACACTGACGGGAAATACAAGTATGCCGGGAATACCGATTGGGCAAAGGAACTCTATAAAAGCGGCATATTAAGCCAGACGAACGCAAGTATCTCCGGGGGATCGGAAAAAACACAATATTACGCCTCATATGGCTATCTTGAGCAGGGGGGATTTCTTCGTTCCTACGATGACACCTATAGAAGGCATAACATCTCCTTAAACCTCAATACAGAGGTTCTGCCATGGCTTACCTTCTCTGCAAGGACCAAGTATACTCATTCTTTTGAAGATCACCCTTCAGGAGGAAGTAACGGATGGTCCGGAATCTCTGAATATTCCGGTCAGCTGAAAAACGACCTGCGTCCCCTGATGCCGGTGCGTCACCCCGACGGCAACTGGGCAGGCCAGGGATCTTTTACGAATCCTTTTGCGGTAGGGGCAGAAGGTGGATATGACCAACGAAAAGTGAATGACCTGTGGCTCACCGGTGCTGTCATTATCAAGCCGGTTCGTGACTTAAACATCAATATCGATTATACGTTTAATCCCTATTCGTGGAACAAGGAACGCACCTCACGACTTTTTAGCGAATACTGGGCTGAACCGGGAAAATCAAATATCTATCCCTGGGTGAACCCCAACTCCGTTGCGCTTGAGAACAACAACGACTATTACACTGCTTTTAACGCATTTGCCGATTACACCAAGAGCATAAATGATCATAATTTCAAGTTCCTGGCGGGCTATAACCAGGAAGTGAAGAAAATCAAATGGTTTTACGCCAAGAGAGAGAATCTGATCGATAATGATCTGCCGGCGATAAACCGTGCTACCGGAGAAGATTACGTGAATGGAAGTGCCACAAGCTGGGCTGTACAAGGAGCATTCTTCAGGATGAACTATGATTATGCCGGTAAATATCTGATCGAACTAAACGGCAGATACGATGGCTCTTCCAAATTCCCGGAAGGGACGCGCTATGCGTTCTTCCCCTCCCTGTCAGCTGGCTGGAGAATCAGTGAAGAACACTTCTGGGATGATCTGAGGGAAACATTCTCGGATATGAAAATCAGGGGATCCTACGGTTCACTGGGTAACCAGAATGTGGAAGGCAACTTCCCCTATATCTCCAATTACAACATCAATACCGGTGTTAGTTATATTCTGGGCAGCGGACTACCTGTAGGGATCACATCCGGATCACTGGTTAGCCCCAATTTCACCTGGGAGAAGGTTAATCAGTGGAACATCGGACTGGACATGGGGCTCTTTTCAAACCAGTTGATGGCCAGCTTCGATGCCTACCAACGTAACACCATTGGTATGCTGACAGCCGGTCAACCTCTGCCTGCAGTCCTTGGCACAAGTGTACCCAGGGAAAATGCAGCCGATCTGAAAACCTATGGATGGGAAGGTACCCTTACCTGGCGACAGAATGTGGGTGATTTTTCGTATAACGTCTCTTTCAATATCGCCGATGCTCAATCGGAAATCACCAAGTTTGACAACCCTGCTGGTGACTTGGGCAACTACTATGTGGGAAGAAAGATTGGAGAGATCTGGGGTTACCATTCTAACGGCCTGTTCCAGTCGGAGGCTGAAATCAATGAACATGTAAGTCAGAAAAAGTTATATGGCGGCACCTGGTATCCGGGTGATGTGAAGTATGAGAACATCAACGGTGACAACGAGATCTCATTGGGTAACTACACACTCGACGACCATGGAGACCTGAGCATCATTGGCAACAATACCCCCAGATTCCAGTATGGTTTGAGTACAGGAGCAAGCTGGAAAGGATTTGACATGAATCTCTTCTTCCAGGGGGTAGCAAAGAGAGACCTGTGGCTTAGTGGAAGATTTTTCGGCATTGACAGTGAATGGGATGTGCCCATGCGTGAAACAATGGATTACTGGACACCGGAGACACCCGATGCCCGACTGCCCCGTCCCTATATCAATGGAGGACATGGAAACCGAAACGCATCCACCTTGTACCTGCAAAACGCAGCCTATATGAGACTGAAGCAGATGACCGTCGGTTATACGGTTCCGCAGATGATGACACAAAAGATCTACATCAATAGGGCCCGGATCTACTTTACCGCTCAGAACCTGTTTACGGTAACAAAACTGAATACCCTATTTGATCCCGAAAACACCAACTTGATGGGTTATCCGGTTCCGAGAACTTTTGCATTTGGTCTTGACATCACATTTTAACAATTTAGATCATTATGAAAATGAAATATACATATTTATCCCTTTTGGCAGGTATGTTGCTTGGATTTACCGCTTGCGACGTGACGAACACCGTGCCGGAAGATGCGATCACCGACCTGAACTACTGGACGAAAGTAGCTGATTTAAAACAATTCGCCAACAGTTTTTATACATCACTCTCCGGTCCGAGCCAATGGCTGGACGACACCAGTGACAACGCTGTTTCCAATTCACCAAAAGACTGGCTCTTCAACAACGCAATCGTTCCCGGCAGCGGTGGGGAATGGGCGACCAGCAACTGGGCCAATATCAGGAACCTGAATTATTTCCTTGGTCGATATCAGACCGTGAAGGGTGATGAAGGTGAAATCAACCAGTATGTGGGAGAGATACGCTTTTTCAGGGCCCATGAGTATTTCAACAAGGTGAAGACGTTTGGTGATGTACCATAGATTGACAAAGATCTCACCACTGCCGACACCGAATTGCTGATGAAAGCACGTGACCCGAGAAGCTTTGTTATCGACAAGATTATTGAAGACCTTACCTTTGCAGCCAACAACATGAAGAAACCAGCTGATCTGGAAAAGGGACGCTTGAACAGATACGCCGCTCTTCAACTGTTGGCACGTGTAGCATTGTATGAGGGAACATGGATGAAATACCGCAACATCAGTGGCTGGGAAACATATCTACAGAAGGCTGTTGAAGCATCTTCAACCATCATGAATGAAGGCAATTATGCCATTGTGAAAGGGAATGCACCCTTTAAATTTGAAGGGTTTCCTCTATACTACAGGCAACAGTTCATCCAGGAAGATCTCTCAACCAATGCCGAATGTGTATTGGCCCGAATTTATCAGAAAGACTTATTGATGCATGGACTATCCCGTTCCGTAAATGAGACCGGATGGGGTATCAGTAAAGATTTCATCGAGGATTTCCTCTGTATTGATGGCAAGCCTATCACACTAAGTGACCAGTATCAGGGTGATGAGACCTTCCTGCTGGAAATGCAAAACCGTGACCCCCGATTACGGAATATGGTTGACAATCCGATGCTGCCCTATTTTCTGGACGGGACAACACCCATCTCCTACCCTGTCACCTCAATAGCGGTGAATCAATGTCCTACCGGATACATGGCATCCAAATTCAGAGACCCCGTACCGGCGCAGAATGAGGCCAATCAGACCACCTACGACTGGTATGTCTTCAGATATGCGGAAGTACTGCTGATCAATGCGGAAGCCAAAACAGAATTGGGGACCATCACGCAACAGGACCTGGATAAAACCATCAACCAGCTCAGAGCAAGACTGGATGAACCCGGTAAGTTTGTGATGGGACGCCTGACAATGAATCCACCTGTGGATCCGTTGGCAACCGTGAACGGAGCACCCCGTTACGGATACACAATCAGCTCTCTTCTTTATGAGATAAGGAGAGAGAGAAGGATCGAACTTGCATTTGAAGGATTCAGATGGGATGATATTGTAAGGTGGAAAGCCGGTAAATTGATCGAGAATCCGAAGACCATGCTTGGCATCACCGTAAATGAAGAGGTTGAGCAGAATTACACCATCCACAATGGTGGCACCAATCCATTCACCAGCAGAACGTTCTATCAGCTAACCGATTGGGACGGAAAAACAAAAAAATTGCTGAAGGTGTATGATAATATGAGCCGGACATGGGATGATCGCCTCTACCTGAAACCACTTCCTATAGACCAGCTACAGCTAAATGACAATCTGACACAAAACCCCGGATGGGAGTAGATTTCTGCATCTGACAATGTGGGTACCTTTCTTATTCTACATGAAAAAGAGGCACAGCTCTTTTTCATGTAGAATATCTTTTTTTCTGAGTAAAACTTATCTACTTTTGCAACTAAACCAACCGATAAATATAATTCAACTATGATAAAAAGGATATCCCTGCTTACCTCTACAATGATTCTGTTGTCGTTCTTTCTCCCGGCACAACAGACCATCACACCAGCCCAAACCATCA
>JAAYJG010000286.1 GCA_012523055.1 Ruminiclostridium sp.
CGAAAATACTTTCAGGTTTCGGAGCGGATGTCTGGGTTGAAGCGAGAAACTATTCGGATTTAAGCTGGATCGAGGCCAATGGCTACAAGCCAGTACACCTGAATGATCTGGAGCGTTACGTTACAGAGATGAACGTGATTGTCAATACAGTCCCCCATATGTTGATAACAGCGGACATCCTGAACAAAATCCATTTGGAATGCTATTTGCTGGATTTGGCTTCAAACCCCGGAGGAATTGACTTTGAGCACGCGGCGAAACTGGGTTTAAAAACTGAATGGGCTCTCAGCCTGCCGGGGAGGGTGGCCCCGATGACAGCGGCTGAAATCATAAAAATAACCATTGACAATGTGATGCTGGAGGGGGGAGGGAAAAAGTGATCTGCGCCGGGAAAAAGATTGGCTTTGGTTTGACGGGTTCCTTTTGCACGCTGGAAAAATCACTGGCTCAAATGGAAAAACTGGCGTTGCTTGGAGCGGACATATACCCCTTTATAACCGGTATCGTGGAAGTGAGCGACACCCGGTTTGGGAAGGCTGAGTACTTCAGGAGCAGGATTGAGCAGATAACCGGAAAAAAATGTGTCACCACCATTGTGGATGCCGAGCCTGTGGGCCCCAAAAACTTTCTCGATATTATGGTTGTGCTGCCATGTACGGGAAACACGCTGGCAAAGCTGGCCAATGGCATTACCGATACCTCGGTGACAATGGCTGTGAAGGCCCATCTTCGAAACAACAAGCCGGTTCTGCTGGGTATCGCTACGAATGACGGCTTGAGTGCCAATGGCAAGAATATCGGGTTACTGCATAATACCAATAATGTTTTTTTTGTCCCGTACGGACAGGATGATCCCCATAAGAAGACGAATTCCCTGATCTGTTTGATGGATCTGTTTCTTCCTGCGCTTGAGGCAGCTTTGGAAGGAGTTCAGCTGCAGCCTGTACTTAGGATGCAGTCAATGTAAGGGTAAGGTTTGACGATGCGAACCCATTTGCTTGAATATGTTTTCCAGTTCGAAATTTCAAAGAAACAGCATCGTCAAAGTCCCAAGCCCCCACCCATCAGTGGGGGTTCTTTCGTTCATTCAATCTGTCAATACCGTAATCTTTCCACTTGTGAGTTGGTCAGGGGTGTGATACTCTAAATGAAGGAAAACACGGCAAGCCACACAGGCTTTGAAAACCGGAGGTTTTTGTGAGTTCCCGGAATGAGTCTGCTCCCATGTGGGTTTCTATCCCTATGAGGGATAACCGAATAAAGGCAATCTTTACAACTCGCTGCGGCGGTGTCAGCAGTCCCCCGTTTGACACCCTGAATTTAAGCTTTCAGCGGGCGGACAACCGGGAGCATGTCATGGAAAATTACCACCGTCTGTCACAGGGTCTTGAGATCCCCATGGAACGAATGGTTCTGTCCAGACAGGTTCATGGCTCAACGGTGACGGTTGTTGACAAAAGCCATTGCGGCATGGGTTTGATCAGGCACAGCAGCTATGGTGATACCGATAGCCTTGTTACCTGTGAACGCGGGGTTGCGCTGGTCACATTTTATGCCGATTGTACGCCGGTATATCTGTACGATCCGGTTTCATGCGCAATCGGCCTTGTACACTCCGGCTGGCGCAGCACATTGCGGCATATTTCGGCAAAAGCCGTCCAAAAAATGAAGGAAGCCTTTGGCTGCAGGCCGGAAAACATGATAGCCGCTTTGGGTCCTCATATCCGCCAATGCTGTTTTGAGGTGGGAGAGGATGTATACCGGCAATTTGCAGAGGTTTTTCCGGATATGCGGGACTGTATGGTGGCTCGTAAGGATAAGTGGCATATCGACTTAAGCAGGATAATTACGCGCACGTTGGTACGTGAAGGTTTGGCTTGGAGCAATATCAACGATGTCGACCGGTGTACGGTGTGTGAAAAGGAGCTTTTTTTCTCCCATCGGGGTGGAAAAGGCAATAGCGGAACCGGAGCTGCGCTGCTGATGATAAACTGAACAGGCACGATCCAAATCCGGTGAACGAGGAGAATATGTACAGATACATCAAGCCAATTGCAGGGATCATCATCCTATATATTTTTTTTGTTACAGCGGGTTGCAGAGCCCGGGAAACCTCCAATGCTCAGGCTCCGACCATTACACCGTCCATCGGCAGGCTGATGAAGCAAATCGACAGCGGCCCGGTGCAGGGTGGAACGCTTGCGCTTCCTGTCACGGCTGTGGATACCCTGAACCCCTATAAAACCACGGACAGGTATGTGAACTATATGAACTGCCTGGTTTTTGAATCACTTTTTGTGCAGATCGGGGAAGACAGGGTGAAGACGTGGCTGGTTTCAAGCTGGGAAAGCAGCGAGTATACCGTCTGGAATTTCTCACTGAATAAAGGAGTTAGCTTTCACAATGGCTCGTCCTTATCGGCCTATGACGTGAAATATTCGCTGGAATTACTTCAAAATTCGAGTAATCCTTTCCACAACAAAGACATCTGTGATAATTTCCTGCAGATAAATGTGGTCGATAACTATCAGATTGAGATTACTTTAAAAGTGCCGGATCCTTCTTTTACCAGTAAGCTTACCTTTCCCATTCTCAGTCGATGGACGGAGGACTTTGATAGCACAGCCTTAGCCGGGACAGGCCCGTATCAATATGATGCGAAGACGGAAAAGCAGGTCACCTTGAAGCGGTTTGACAATTGGTGGACAAAGCAGCCTGCGAACCTGGATGCTGTTGTTTTCAAGGTATACACAGAAACACAAATGCATGATGCCTTCCAAAACAATGAGACCGATGTGGCTTTTGTAAGAAATGTTGATTTCACAAAATACCAGCATCGCACTGACATCGGTTACCAGGTGTTTCCCGATAATCAGGGCAACTTCATCTATGTGAACCCAAATGGTTTGTTTGGTCAGGCCAACCGCCAGGATGCCCTGTTCCGATATGTTACTTCCAGGCTGAATGAGATGAACCTTGGTCAGGTTCTGTACTTTGATGAATACAGTGAAAGCCCCCTGGATGTGGATGGTTTCAAGCAAGCATTGGTGGAGACAGGATTAAGCTGGAATGAAACACAAAAGCTTTTTACCTGGAGGGGAAGCCCTTTGGGCACGATTTCGATCATCATCCCGAAACAAGATATCCAAAAGCTGCATACGGCCAATTTCCTTGTCAATATTCTTCAGGATGCGGGAATAAAGGCCCAAATACATCAGAGCGCAAACACCGGGGAGGTGAATCGGTTTATCCGCAATGGCGGGTATGACTTGTCCCCGGTGACCGGAGAGATGAGGCCATGGGAGAACCTGGACGATACGCTGCAGCGGTTGCAGGCAGAGCTTGGCTACGAGAAGAAAAATTCCTACATCCTGCCCCTGTACCGTAATCAACAGGCGATGCTATACAAAAACAATATCCGCGGAGATAAAAACGCTTTTTTCTGGAACCCCTATCAGGGCATTGAAACCTGGTATTTGCCCGTAATGGTTGAAAGCAGTCTGGATGATACATGATGGATATATATATTTCAGGGGACACTATAAAGTTGACCCCGATGAAAAAAGAAAATCTTTCCATGATCAACCTGTGGTATCGTCAGATCGATTCATATGGTTATGCAACAGCGGGAAAAAACCCGGAAGAGGTATTGGATGGGCTGAACAACGAGAATACCGGGTTTGTTCTGGGCATTTATGCCGCAGGGACAGAAAACTGCATCGGGCTGATTGCCGGAGAAATCAAAAGCATTCGGGAGCCTGTTCTGTGGGTGCGCACCTTTCTGATCGATACCCTCTGGCAGCGCATGCATTACGGCTCCACAGCCTTTCAGCTGCTTTCTGAATACATTACCCGGAATCTTCACATCAAAAGGTTTTTTGTATCAGTAGCTATAAAGAACCGTGTGGGCGCGGCTTTCTGGAAGAGCCTCGGGTTTCGCTGCATCAAGCTGTTTTTTGGATCATCAGGGCACAGCAGCTCGGCATATATCTTTGAAAAGGTTATACAACTGCAGTAGCCAACTCAATAATTACAGAAAATGTACATCATAGGGTGCTTATCCAATCTATTCGCCACTTATTCCGCGAACAGGGTATGAAAGCTGGAGGTTTGGGCATGATGAAAAGGCTCGTGCTACACGCCGCAGTTGCATTTGGATCGGGTATTCTTACTGCCTGGTATATCCGGCAGGTCTTCTTTTTCATGATTATTTTTTTACTCGCGATGATCCTGTTTGCTTATGGCCTTTGGAAAAAGCTGCGGTGGAGACAACAGCTTTTATTGTGGGCGCTGTGTTTTTTCTGTGGTTACGTGAATTATGCCTTTCAGTATACCGTGCTGCGAAAACCTGTTGAAACATACCAGGGTTGTGAAGTAACGGTTTTGGGCTATGTCAGCAGTGCCTGTATCCGTTCGGACGGGAAGGCAGGTTTTAGCTTTTTTGCGGAAGAGATACAGCTGCAGGGTAAATCGGAGAATTTCGCCCGTACAATCCGGATGGATGTTTACCGCGTTTCTGAATTTCATGACTTTTCTCCGGGAGTCCGCCTTGCCATTTCAGGTGTGTTGGAAAAGCCACCCGGTTCCAGAAACCCGGGTGGGTTTAATTACGAAAGCCTGCTGCAAGCGCGAAAAACACCCGCTCGCATGGCTGTTAAAGCGGATGCGATCCTTTGGAGCGGGGAGAATAAAGACCTTCCGCTGCTGCGTTTTGGGCTGGGAATCCGGCAAGTTATTTTAGATCAACTGGATATAAACCTTTCCGATGAAAAAGCCTCCCTGATGGCAGCCATGCTGACAGGGTACAGGGAAGATCTGACCGATAGCATGGAAAATGCTTTCAGTATCGCAGGGCTTAGCCATATCATGGCGGTTTCAGGGGCTAATCTTGCTTTTTTGCTGCTTCCGCTGTTGTGGCTGCTTAGAATGCTGGGGTTGAATCGCAAAGCCGCGGCAGTGATTACGGTTCCCTTTCTGTTTTTCTTTGTTCTGGTAACCGGCATGGAGGCCTCCGTGCTAAGGGCTTGTGTCATGGCTTGCGTCCTGATGGCGGGAAAGGCACTGGACAGAAAACCCGATCTGCTCAATTCTCTTGGAATCGCCTCACTGCTGTTGCTGGCTGTCAACCCGTTCCTGTTGTTTGATACGGGCTTTATCTTATCCTTTGGTGCCACCGCGGGGTTAGCTTTGCTTTATGGGAGGATCCGCGGGGTCATACCCGATTGGGTTCCGAAAATCATCCGGGAAGCAGTTTCCGCGACTATCGCCGCGCAAGTGGGTATTCTACCGCTTTTGATCCTGTTTTTCAGCAGGATATCCCTGATCTCACTGTTATCAAACCTCCTTGTGGTGCCCCTGACAGGAATGACAACCGTTTTGGGGATGGTTTGCGTGATATTGGGCAGTCTTCATCCCTTCCCGGGGCAAGTCATCGGATATATGCTCCAAAGCCTTTTGCATGTCATTCTGCTCATTACCGATTTTTGTGCTTCGATCCCCTGGGCACAGGTGCATATGCAGCATTGGAGATTGCCGGCGATCCTTTCCTGGTATGCTGTTTTAATACCGACAGGGGCTTATGGCCTGCCTTTCTTTATCCGACATAAAAAAAAGCTTGTCGCGGGCGCTTTCATGGCAGGTGTTTGCATTCTTCTTTCAGGCCTGATGCCAGAAAGGCTGAAGGTAACCTTCATTGATGTGGGGCAGGGAGACAGTGCTTTGATACAGACTGTTTCGGGCAGTAATTACCTGGTGGACGGAGGGGGAACTGTTCAGGAATTCGAAACGGGTTATATTGGGGAGAGGATCCTTCTGCCGCTTTTCATGCATGAAGGGGTTACCAGCCTGGAGCAGGTGTTTGTCACCCATGCCCATACCGATCATATGGCTGGTGTTTTAACCCTTTTGCAGTCCTTCCCCGTCAAATCAGTCGGGCTGCCCGATTATTCCGAAGCGAATCAGGATTTTGAAGCTCTGATAAAAATTTGCTTTAAAAAAGGAATTGAATTGAATTATTACAGTACCGCAGACGAAGTGTTTTTAGATCCACAGACTTCTATCCGTTTTTTACACCCGGGTACTGACAACCAGACTTTGTCTGGCAATCTGAACAACACTTCCCTTTGCGCGCTTCTATCTTATGGGCAACTGCAGATCCTTTTCAGCGGCGATCTTGAAACCAGTGCTGAAAAAATCTTCTTTAGCAACAATTTTATATTGGATTGTGATATCCTGAAAGTACCCCATCATGGTGGTAAAAACGCATCCTCGGAAAGGTTTATCCAATTTACGCAGCCTGAAACTGCCGTGATCAGCGTAGGGAGAAACAGCTTCGGTCATCCTTCAGAAGCTGTGCTCAATCGTTTGGATGCTCATGGGGTAAAGGTTTATACCACTTTGGAGAACGGAGCCGTGATCGTGGACAGTGATGGGAACAAATACCGGATCCGCACCTGGTACAGGGAAGAAGCATTTACTTTTTTGAAGTAAAATGGTAGGATTTTTAGTGGAAGCCGCCGCTGTGAACGGATAGGATTGTATTCGCTCGGAATGATGGTATTTTCTGCGGTACTATAAGTCATTGCGGGTGAAGCTTCGTTTTTTTAGGACGAATCACCAGAGAGCTTGCTCTGCCCGGAAAGATAAATTTACTAAAAGGAATAAGAAAGCTTATGAGCATGGATGTTCTAAAAAGGCACATGAAAGAGAATAAAATCGGAAAGCTTTACCTGTTTACCGGTCCGGAGCAGTACCTTGTCCGGTATTATACAGACCAGATCCTGGAAAAGCTTTTGGATGAAAACACAAAGGTCTTCAATTATTCGGAATTGACCGGAAAGGTTTCTTTTCAGGCTATCTCCGATGTCGTATCCATATATCCTGCTTTTGCGGACAGACGGGTGGTGCTGATAAAGGAAAGTACCCTGTTTAAGCAGGGGGGCAAGGAAACCGACTGGAATGCTTTTTTCAGTTCTCTGCCGGAATATATCTGTCTGATCTTTATTCAGCAGGAGGTTGATAAACGGCTCATATTTTATAAAGCACTGGATAAAAATGGTTTAATCGTGGATTTCAAACGCCAGGACGAAAAGGCTCTGATCAAATGGGTGATCAACAGATTTTCCCGTTTCCGCAAGCAAATCAATGAGCAGGATGCCGCGTACCTGGTCACACTGCTGGATCCCGACATGAGCTTTATGTCGTTGGAGCTTGAAAAAATAGCGCGGTACGCGGGAGAAACCGAACGAATCACCCGTAAACACATCGATGCCGTTGCTTCACGCAGTGTGAAGAGCATCATTTTCGATCTGACCGATGCCATTTCACAGCGACAGACCACCCAGGCACTTAAAATTTTGAGCGAGCTGGTGGAGCAAAAGGAACCCATCCCCTTGATTATGGCTATGGTTGGCAGGCAAATGGGGGTCCTGCTTCGGCTGAAGAAGATGGAGGAAAAGAAGCTGTCTCAACCGGAAATGGCCAAATTACTGGGCATGAACCCTTACGTCGTGGGCAAAATTCGCAGGCAGGCAGCTTCCTTTACGATAGACCAGCTGAAGCAGACCATGCGCAAATGCGTGGAAATGGATCAGGCTTCAAAAAGCGGACGGATGGATCCAAGAATGGCCTTGGACGTGTTTATCACCGAACTGGGCCTGCGATAAGAGACGAAATTACAAGCTGAAGACGCATTGTTACTCCTGCCAAACCTTGGCAAGTTTCACAGGAGTAAAGACGCATTACCCGCGTATTTCAATTTCTTATGGAAACTTGCATTCTATGCGGTTTCTTTGGTAAAATAATAGTAAACAGGCCATACTAACATGTTGGTAAAACATGCGTTGGAGTTGCGATATCTTAAGAAAACCAGAGAGGATGGATCCGATGCAGTTTCGATATATCAGAGATTTGTCCATACAGTTCCTGGTCGGTTGTACACTGACAAACTGGATCAAGCTTTTGTGGCAGAACAGGGATAAACCCATCTATATTAAAAGCCTTCCCAAGTTCCTGTACATTACCCTTGTCATCATTTTGCTAACGCCGGTACGCTTAATCGAAAAGCTTCTGTTTGATTTGCGTGTGAAGAAAACCAAGATCGACAAGGAGCCCATTTTTATTCTCGGTCACTGGCGCAGCGGGACAACCTATATGGTCAACATGCTTTCACAGGACCAGCAGTTTGGTGTCACAAACGCCATGCACTGCTTTGGCCCAAGCATGTTCCTGGTCGGTAATAAGGTTTTTGAGAAGATCGTGGAAAAGGCATTGCCCAAGAACCGTCATATGGACAGTGTGGTGTTGGACACCGTGTCTTCGCAGGAAGAGGAATTTGCCATTGCCAATTTGTCCACGCTATCCAATTACCACCTGGTCGCTTTCCCCGGAAACCATTTCAAGTATCAGAAATATGCCTCTTTCCGGGATATGACAGAAGGAGAGCTTTCAGAGTGGAAACAAAAATATTTATATATCATCAAAAAAGTGACTTTCCAGCTAAAGGGGAAAAGGCTCTTGCTGAAAAGCCCTACCAACACCAGCAGAATCCGCCAGTTGTTAGAGCTGTTTCCCAATGCCAAGTTTATTCACATATGCAGAAACCCCTACAAGGTTTATGTATCTACAAAGAGGCTGTATGACAATTTCTTCCCCGTATTCGGTCTCCAGAAGCGGATCCCCGAAGAAGAATCCGAGGAAACCCAGTTTGAAATCTATGAAAGCATGTACAAGAAATATTTTGATGAGAAGCATCTTATCCCTGAAGGGAACCTCATCGAGGTTCGTTATGA
Organism: Ruminiclostridium sp.; assembly: GCA_012523055.1. Taxonomy (GTDB): domain Bacteria; phylum Bacillota; class Clostridia; order DSM-8532; family DSM-8532; genus JAAYJG01. The sequence goes on from JAAYJG010000286.1 coordinate 8,790, forward strand.
AGATGTTGTGAAGGATCCCATTGGAAATATTGAAAAAATTTATCAAAAGCTGGGTATCGAGGGATTTGAAAAAGCAAAACCGGCCATCGAGCAATATATTGAATCACAGAAAAACTATAAACCCAACAAGCATGAAATGGATCCCCGGGTAATGAAAAAGGTTTCGCAACGCTTTGATTTTACGTTTAAGGAATGGGGCTACCCCAAGAACTAAATGATCACCCATGTTTCGTTCTGCCGGCCCGGCAGATAAAAAGAAACTACAGTCACCTTTTTAAACCCATCGGGGTTTGTCCGGAAGATATGGCGCGTTATTTGCGCAGGGCTCATTGAATGAACACAGAAAGTTTGCCTGCCGGCAAACTTTTTTGCAGGAAGGGAGCATTGTGGAAAAGCTTCAATTGGTTCAAAGCCGCCAGAATAAAACGGTCAAGGAAATCATCGCCCTTCAGGATAAAAAGGAACGCAAAAGGCAGCGCTGCTTTATCGTGGAAGGCGTCCGATTTGTCAAGGAAGCCCTTTTATCGGGTATGGATGTGGAAAAGATTTGTTTTGCCGCGGAAACAGCCGATAAATTGGTTCCGGCGTTTAACAGCTTGCTGCCTGCAGGCCTTCCGATGTTCGAGATGCCTTTGGGTTTGTTCAGCCAGATGGCGCAAACTGAAACTCCGCAAGGCGTGCTTGCGGTCGTCCGAATTCCGGCTCGCTCCCTGAACTCACTGTATCGCCAGGGATTTCGGGGATTGGTTCTGGATAATGTGCAGGATCCCGGAAACTGTGGAACCATGATACGCTCAGCCCATGCGCTGGGCTTTGATGCTGTCATTACAGCCAGTGGAAGTGTGGACGTCTTCAATGGCAAGGTTCTGCGCTCCACTATGGGTTCTGTTTTTCATATTCCCGTTGTTGAAAATGTGAACCTGACGGGAATCGTCAGCTTTGCAAAAGAACATCAGCTTGAGCTGATTGTTGCATCCCTGGAGAGCGCATCTGCGTGCCACAAAACAAATTTAACAGGAGAATTTCTTCTTGCTGTCGGCAATGAGGGAAAGGGTGTGTCGGAAGAGATGTTCGCCGCAGCCGGGAAAAGGGTTTATATTCCGATGCCGGGGGGAGCAGAGTCCTTTAATGCAGGTGTAGCCGCATCCATACTCATGTATGAAAGCAATCGCCAAAAAACACAGGGGTGTTTCGTACCATGATGCAACACTCCATACCTGTAAGGGCTGCCCTGTTTACTGAAGCTTGCCGTTTCTTGTACAAATTACATAATTTGATTCCTGGTAATCGATCATTTTTTTACCTGATGAGACTTGAAAAGAAGGGTAAAATAATATAGAATAGTTGCGATGATTGTTATTTTGTTAACGATGGCCAATAATAAGGTCAAATCAATATTTTCAGGAGGAGATAAAAATGGCAATTAAGGTAGGTATTAATGGTTTTGGCAGAATCGGACGTCTTGTATTCCGGGCAGCAATGAAAGATCCGGATGTCCAGGTGGTTGGTATAAACGACCCTTTCATCGATCTGGCATACATGCAATATATGCTGAAATACGATTCAGTACATGGTCAATACAAGGGTTCAATCGGTGAAAAAGACGGCAAACTGGTTGTTGATGGTGAAGAAGTAATGGTTTACGCACAAATGAACCCCCAGGATATCGACTGGAAGGGCTGCGGAGCAGATTACATTGTTGAGTCCACCGGCGTTTTCACCACTATTGATAAAGCCAGTGCACATTTTCAGGGCGGGGCTAAGAAGGTAATCATCAGTGCTCCCTCTGCAGACGCTCCGATGTTCGTCATGGGCGTTAACCAGGATAAATACAACAAGAGCATGAACGTTGTTTCCAATGCTTCCTGCACCACCAACTGTCTTGCTCCCATCGCAAAGGTTATCAATGACAAGTTTGGCATCGTAGAAGGCCTCATGACCACCGTACATGCCACCACAGCCACCCAGAAAACCGTTGACGGTCCTTCCAAGAAAGACTGGAGAGGCGGCAGGGGCGCAGGCTTCAATATCATTCCTTCCTCCACCGGCGCTGCAAAGGCAGTGGGCAAGGTTATTCCCGAACTGAACGGAAAACTCACCGGTATGGCTTTCCGTGTTCCCGTTGCCGATGTTTCTGTGGTTGATTTAACCTGCCGCCTTGCAAAGGCTGCTTCCTACCAGGATATCTGCGACGCTATGAAGGCTGCTTCCGAGAACGAACTGAAGGGCATTCTTGGCTACACTGAAGATGCAGTTGTATCCACAGACTTCATCGGTGATGCAAGAACCTCCATCTTCGATGCCAAAGCAGGAATCTCTTTGAATGACAATTTCGTGAAGGTTGTTTCCTGGTATGACAACGAATGGGGTTATTCCAACAAAGTCGTTGAGCTTATCACCCATATGGCAAAGGTTGACGCAGAATAAGGTTCATTCAGCTTTCAGAACAGGCATCCTTTAGGGGATGCCTGTTTATTGATAACGGGTCGCTCAATGCTGGATTTTGTAAACAAAATCCTCTGATAACCGGGTCGCAACTTAATTTACACGACTGCTTTTGTTGAAACAAAAACACTTAACGCCTGGAATGTAAGGAGATGGAGATTATGAGCTTGTATAATAAAATGAGCGTCGAAGACATTGATGTTAAGGGAAAACGCGTCATCGCCAGGGTTGATTTCAATGTCCCCCTGGACAGTGAGGGAAACATCACCGACGATAAAAGGATTGTTGCTGCCGTCCCCACCATCAAATATCTGATTCGTAATGGTGCCAAAACCATTCTTGTGTCCCACCTGGGTCGCCCGAAAAACGGTTTTGAGCCAAAATTCAGCATGAAACCTGCTGCAGTAAGGCTTAGTGAGCTTCTTGGGCAGGAGGTCGTCCTGGCTGCCGACGTCATCGGCGAGGATGCGAAGGCGAAAGCCGCTGCACTGAAAGATGGCCAGGTGATGATGCTTGAAAACGTACGCTTCCACAAGGAAGAAGAGAAAAACGTACCTGAATTTACAAAGGAACTGGCTTCCATGGCTGAAATATTTGTGAATGACGCCTTTGGAACCGCACACCGAGCACATTCCTCCACCGCTGGCCTGGCCGATTTTCTGCCCGCCGTTTCCGGTTTTCTGATTAAAAAGGAAATCGATATCATGGGCAAGGCACTTTCGAACCCTGCACGGCCATTTGTCGCCATTCTTGGCGGGGCAAAGGTTTCCGACAAAATTACCGTCATTGAAAACCTGTTAAACAAGGTAGACAGCCTGATCATCGGCGGTGGTATGGCCTATACGTTCCTCAGGGCAAAGGGCTATAAAATTGGAAATTCCATCTGTGAGGAAGATAAGCTGGATCTGGCCAGAGAATTGATGGAAAAAGCTGAAAAGATGGGTGTCAACCTTCTGCTGCCCATTGGCAATGTCATCGGTAAGGAATTCAGCGCCGACACGGAAGACAAATATGTTCCCTCCGATAATATTCCGGACGGATGGATGGGAATGGATATCGGAACGATCACCATCGAAAAGTTCAGCCATGAAATCAAAAAGGCAAAAACCATCGTATGGAACGGCCCCATGGGCGTGTTCGAGTTCCCTAAATTTGCCAACGGCACTAAGAAAATTGCAGAAGCTGTGGCCGAATCCGGTGCTATTTCCATCGTTGGCGGCGGTGATTCCGCAGCAGCGGTTGAACAACTGGGTTTTGCAGATAAAATCACCCATATTTCCACAGGCGGCGGAGCTTCACTGGAATTCCTGGAGGGCAAGGTTCTGCCCGGTATCGCGTGCCTGCTCGACAAACACAGCCGTGTCATTATGGCTGCGGGCAACTGGAAGATGAACAAAACCCCTGCGGAAGGAGCTGCGTTTGTTGCCAGCCTGAAGGATTCTGTCAAAGATTCTAAAACCGAAGTGGTTGTTGGTGTTCCCTTTGTTGCCATCCCGGCAGTTGTTGAAGCCAGTAAGGGCACCAATATCAAGGTTGCCGCACAGAACGTCCATTGGGAGGACAACGGCGCCTACACCGGTGAAGTATCCTGCGCAATGCTCAAGGAATGCGGCGTTGATTATGTGATCATCGGCCATTCCGAAAGAAGGGAATACTACGCCGAAACTAACGAGCTGATCAACAAGAAGGCTCATGCCATTTTCAACAGCGGCATGACACCGATCATCTGCTGCGGAGAAACCCTGACACAAAGGGAACAGGGCGTTACAAAGGAACATATCCGCTACCAGATGAAGGTTGCTCTGCTTGGCCTGACCAAAGATCAAATCAAAAAGCTTGTGATCGCATATGAACCCATTTGGGCTATCGGAACCGGCAAGACAGCAACCAGTGCTCAGGCTGAAGAAGCCTGTTCGGTCATCCGTGATCTGGTTACCGAGTTGTATGATGAAGATGCGGCAGCCAACGTTCGCGTTCTTTATGGTGGCAGCGTTAAGGCTTCCAACGCAGCAGAATTATTTAGCATGTCCAATATCGATGGTGGTTTGATAGGCGGTGCAAGCCTGAAGCTCGACGAATACCTGAAGATCGTCAACTACGAAGCGTAACAGCACAATGTTTCATCGTTCCGGCCCTCCGGATTTTCCGGAGGGCTTTTTAAATCAAATGATTTCGCTGTATTCGCTCAAAAAGAATACATTCTTATGAAGCGGAGCACCCATTGCTGGGTTTTACAGAGTAAAATCCTTTCATTCATTGGAATGCGTTTCTGCAGCGAAATCATCATATGTAAACTTTATCCTTTTTACAGATTTGTTTTCCACAGGAGGTTTGACGCATGCTTAAGAAACTGAATCAATTCCCGGGGTACAAGGGCCCGGTTGTGGTAGTGGTGATGGATGGCGTTGGCATCTCTGAAAAAACCGAAGGCAACGCCGTGTATCATGCCTATACCCCTTATCTTGACAGCCTGTTTCAAAAGTATCCCAATACGCTTCTGAAAGCTCATGGCACCGCGGTGGGCCTTCCAAGCGATGATGACATGGGAAACTCCGAGGTGGGTCATAACGCCATCGGGTCGGGGCAGGTGTACAGCCAGGGGGCCAAACTGGTAACCGAAGCCATTCGGACCGGAAAAATGTTTGAAGGAAAGTCCTGGAAGGATTTGTCCGACAATGTGAAGGAGCACCAATCCACACTGCATTATTTAGGCCTTTTCAGTGATGGCAATGTACACTCCCATATTGATCATTTAAAAGCCATGATCCTCAAAGCCAGGGATGAAGGAATTGCAAAGGTTCGTATTCATATTCTGCTTGATGGGCGGGATGTGGGCGAAACCTCCGCTCTCGATTATGTTCAGCCCTTTGAAGCTTTCCTTGCAGGGCTTCGCAGCAACAGCTTTGATGCTCGCATTGCCAGTGGCGGCGGCCGTATGAAGGTCACGATGGATCGGTACGAAGCCAACTGGAGCATGGTGGAAATCGGATGGCAAACCCATGTGTTGGGCGAAGGAAGGATCTTCTCGTCCGCAACGGAAGCCATTGAAACCTACCGGGCCGAACAGCCTGTCATCGATCAGGATCTGCCTGCCTTTGTTATTGGTGAAAACGGCCAGCCGGTTGGAACCATCCACGATCACGACAGCGTTGTGTTTTTTAACTTCCGCGGTGACCGTGCCATCGAAATCAGTAAGGCCTTTGAAAACACAGAATTCAACAAGTTCGACAGGAAGAGGTTTCCGAAGGTTGTTTACGCCGGTATGCTCGAGTACGACGGGGATCTGCATATTCCGAGAAGATACCTGGTCTCTCCGCCGGAGATCCGTAATACCCTGGGTGAGTATCTGACCAAAGCCGGTGTCACACAGCTTGCGATTTCGGAAACACAGAAATACGGCCATGTTACTTATTTCTGGAATGGAAACCGCAGCGGAAAGTTTGACGATGTGCTTGAAACCTATATTGAAGTTCCGTCCGACATCATCCCGTTTGAACAGCGACCATGGATGAAGGCGGCTGAAATCACCGATAAAGTGATCGCTGAACTGCGCACGGGCAAATACCGCTTTGCGCGGTTGAATTTTGCCAACGGTGACATGGTGGGGCATACCGGCAATTTCCTGGCAGCCCGCATTGCCGTCGAGACAGTGGATTTATGCCTGAAGCGTCTGCTTCCTGTCATTGACGAACTGGGAGGAATGGCCATCATTACAGCCGACCATGGAAATGCGGATGAAATGTTCGAGATGGACAAGAACGGTAAACCCAAGAAGAATGAAAACGGCGGTTTCAAGGCAAAAACCAGCCACACACTGAACAAGGTGCCGCTGATCCTTTATGACAATCAGCACAAAAACGACTATTCCCTGAAGAACAAAGAGTTTGGGCTTGCGAATATTGCCTCTACGGTGGTGAACCTGTTGGGCTTTGAAGCACCGGAGGTCTGGGAAGAAACGATGATTCACATTGACAAGGCTTAAGCGATTGGGTTATGATGGTAGAGGTTTATCTGATGTACGCTTGCGGGTTATACCGATGCTTAACGTCCGGCACCTGTGCTTTCTCTTTCCCTGTTTAAGGGTATAGACTGGAGGGTTTATGCGAATACTGGGTATAGATTTTGGCGAAGCCAGAATTGGGGTTGCGGTCAGTGATCCCTTGGGAATTACTGCCCAGGCACTCGAAACCATCCATTGGAAGGGCGAATGGAAAAAACCTCTGCAGAGGATTCAGGAACTGGTGAATTTCTATTCCTGTAATACACTCGTTGTGGGTTTCCCGGAAAACATGAACGGTACGCTGGGCCCGCGGGGAATCAGAACCCAAAGGTTTATCGAGAAGCTGGAAGGGTTTATACCGGGCATCAGGGTCATCCCATGGGATGAAAGGCTTTCCACCGTGCAGTCCAGAAATGTACTCATCGAAATGGGCATCGACAGCAAAAGGCACAAAGAGAAAATTGATCAGCTGGCAGCATCCTTTATTCTTCAAAGCTATATGGATGCACACCGCTGAAATGATTGATTCAGCAGGGGAAACCCATGCACATAAAAGGTGATTAAAGGAGGAATTGATTATGTCTGAACATAACTGCCATGATTGCGGTCATCAACATGATTGCGAAGGTATGGACAATATTATTGAATTGACCGGTGAAAACGGTGAAACGATTCAGGTCGAGTTCCTGGCCACCGTCAAGCTGGAAGATCAGGAGTATGCCGTGATGCATTCTCTCGAAGACAGTGATGACGAGGATGAGGGCGAGGTCATCATCATGAGAATGGAAAAAGACGGTGAAGAAGATTTTCTGGTCAGTATCGAGGATGAAGATGAGCTTGACAGGGCTTTTGAAGCGTTCAAGCAAGCCGCTTCCGACGAGTTTGACTTTGAAGATGATGAAGACGACCTTGACGACGAGGACTCAGAAGACGACGACTTTGAGTAAGAAAAAGTCAACATCACCACCACAAAGGCACGATATGAAACAAACTTCATCTCAGTGCCTTTTTTACGCCTGACAGGTTTTCTGGAATGGGAAAGTTTGGATCGGGCTGAAATGGAACAAAATATTGATATTCACCGTCCATCCGGTATAATAATATATAACGAGGGAGGATATGCCTCGCCTTATTATGGACAGAAATATACACAATGAGTGAACATGTCCGGTCTTGTGGGTTTAAACACCAACACCAAAGGCGAAACGGTGATGTTCCCACTCATAGTAAAAGAAAACAGTAACAACAATTTCGGGGGTTAGCGATGAAAAAGTTCAAGATCAAGCTGAATAAACGAGGTTGGATTCTGCTTGCGGTGGCTGGTTTTTCCATTGTGACCATTATAACAATTCTCATAATGGGGGCTATCCGAAACGGGAAGAACAAACAGGCAGGTAACATGGACATTACACCTACACCTACGCCGGTCCTTGTTTCGCCCGTGCCAACCGAACCCGTAGAAATTACCATAATACCCACACCAATGCCCAGGGCGGAAGATAACTTTATTTTCCCAAAAGAAGGGGTCAGACCCATTGCCGTCATGATCGACAATGAGACCAACAAAGTACTGCCCCAGGGGGGGATCGGCATTGCGCAAATTGTATATGAAATCCTTGTGGAATATGGGGATACCCGTTATATGGTGCTGTTTTACAATAATATGCCCGAACTGATAGGACCGGTTCGCAGTTCCAGGCATTACTTTCTGGATTATGCCATGGAGTACGACGCCATCTATGCTCACATCGGCTGGAGCGATTATGCCTACCGTGATTTGGAACTGTTTGAGATTGACAGCATCGACGGGGTCACCAGCGAAGCCGGCAGCGTTTACTGGGATTTAACGCGGGACAGATCCAACTATCATGATTCTTATACCTCTCCCGAAAGAATCAATAAATTCCTTGGCGAAGCGGAGTACACCCAGGAAACTGAAAAGAAGCTGCCTTTTAACTACCATCCATCCGATACCGACCTGCCCGAAGGTCAAAGCGCGAAGGAGGTTTTTATCAAATATAGTACCAACAGCAACGGTGGTTTCTATTATGACTCTGCACAAAAGAATTATAAGCGGACGCGCCTTGGAGAATTCCAAATCGACAGAAATACCAACGAGCCAATCCGCGCTAAAAACATCATCATTATGTATGTGGAAACGAAAAATATCCCACAGGATAAATATGGAAGGAAAGATTTGATCACCACCGGATCCGGAAAGGGCTATTACGTCACCAATGGTCTGGCACAGGAGATCACCTGGGAGAAGAGTTCACGTACATCCCAGACCATATACCTCAATGCGAAGAAGGAAAAAATCGTTTTAAACCCCGGTCAGACCTGGATTCAAGTCGTCCCGCCGGACATCAGTGTCAGATTACGATAATTTTTACTTTACAGCGGGGTAGTGCTGTGTTATAATGTTCTGCGTGACTACGGGCGGTCCGCTGTCTGAAAAGAGTTTGCAGGCATGAACGTCTACGATATGGAGGAACTGGAATGGATAAATACGATATTATCCGCACCCTGGAAAAGGAAAACATGAAAGAAAACCTTCCGAACCTGATGATCGGTGATTATGTAAAGGTTGCCGTGAAAGTTAAGGAAGGTACCCGCGAAAGGCTTCAAATATTTGAAGGAACCATCATTGCCATGCATGGGGCCGGCATCAGCCGCGCCATCGTTGTCAGAAGGCTGTCCTTCGGAATCGGCGTTGAAAGGGTTTTCCCCATTCATTCGCCCAAGGTTGACAATGTTGAAATCGTTCGCAGAGGTAAGGTCAGAAGGGCCAAGCTGTACTACCTGCGTGACAGAGTGGGTAAAGCGGCCAGGGTTAAGGAAGACATCAACAAAAAGAAGTAATTTATCAGAAAGAGGACGGGCTGTCCTCTTTCTTACGTTATGAGCATTTATATGGAGAAGATACGATGAATATTCAATGGTTCCCGGGTCATATGGCAAAAACAAGGCGCATGCTCACCGAGAACATCAAGATGGTGGATGTTGTGGTGGAGCTTTTGGATGCTCGGATCCCCAAAAGCAGCCAAAACCCCGAAATCAACGAGTTGACAATGAATAAGCCCAGAGTCATTCTGTTGAATAAAAGCGATCTGGCCGATCCCGCCAAAAACAAGCTTTGGAAGGATTGGTTCAACCAGGCGGGCATTGAGGTGATCCAGACCAATTCCATCACCGGCGAAGGCATACCGGAGCTGAAAGCCAGACTGAAAAAGATCATGCGGCCGAAGCTTGAAAACGCGGCTGAAAAGGGAAGAATCAACAGGCCGATTAAGACCATGATCGTTGGGATCCCCAATGTCGGGAAGTCGGCATTCATCAATAAGCTCACCGGCAGGGCTACCGCCGCCACCGGGGACAGGCCGGGTGTAACCCGCAGCAAACAGTGGGTGCGCATCAATCCGGAAATCCAGCTGATGGATACCCCGGGAATTTTGTGGCCCAAATTTGAAGATCCGGAAACCGGCATGCATTTGGCATTTACCGGTGCCATACGGGATGAGATCATGGATGTGCCCACCCTGGCAGCAAAGCTATTTGATAAGCTTGCCGTGCTGTATCCCGCCAGCCTGGCCAAGCGCTATAAGCTGGAGGAGATCCAGGGAAAAACGGGAGCGGTTCTTCTGGAAGAAGCCGGGCGCAAGCGGGGCTGCTTGATTTCGGGCGGAGAGGTCGATTATTACCGCATCGCAAATATCGTTCTCGATGAATTCCGTGCCGCAAAGATCGCGAGAATCACACTGGAAACCCCAGGAGGGATGATATGAAGCCCAAAATGACTGTGAGCGAAATTCGGGAAAAAGCCGCGGGAATGCCTTTGGAGCAAGCCGCGCAATGGCTTGCGGACCTGGCACCGCAGCAGGGTATCCAGGTTGCCAAACTTGCCGATATATATAGCAGGAAACTACATAAGCTCAATGAAGAACGCAACAGAATTCTAAAAATGTCCCAATACGAGATCCTTGCCCGGGGAAAGGGCTATGTCCATATCGGGGGCATTGATGAAGCAGGCAGGGGTCCATTGGCTGGCCCGGTTGTGGCAAGCTGTGTGGTGCTTCCTCAGGGTTGCTTCATCGAGCAATTGAACGATTCAAAGAAGCTGTCACCAGCTGTCAGGGACAAGCTGTTTGACAGGATTATGGACGAAGCCGTGGATTATGGCATTGGAATGGTGATGTCCGATGAGATTGATCGGATAAACATTCTGAATGCTACCCGAAAAGCAATGGTTCTGGCGGTATCGCAATTAAAAAAACAACCGGATTACCTCATCATTGATGCGGTAAAGCTATCCCTGCAGATTGAACAGCTGTCCATCTTCAAGGGTGACAGCCTCAGTATTTCGGTTGCGGCAGCGTCCATACTGGCCAAGGTTACCCGGGACAGATGGATGGAACAGGCCGACAAACAATATCCAGGGTATGGTTTTTACCAACACAAGGGGTATGGAACCGAAGATCATATTCAGGCCATCCGCGAAAACGGACTGTGCCCGATACACCGGCGAACCTATACCCGACAGTGGGTGGATGAAGATTTATGAAAATAACAGACAGCCAACAAATTCTCCAGCTTTTTACCCAATATGCAAAAGAAGCTTTGATGGTGGGGGAGCACTTTACCGGCCGCATCCTTGCGATCACCGACGGGCTTTTGGCGCTGCAGCTTCCAGATGGAAGCAAAGTCAACGCCGAGGTAAAATCAGGGGTGGAATACTCGCCCGGTCAGGTACTGAGGCTGGAGGTTGTTGAAGAAAACGAAGGCCGTCTGTTTGTAAAGGAAGTGGCTGTAAACCAGATTCAGCCAAAGGATAATCCCATGGATCCGGTGAGTGTTCTGAAAGCTTTGAAGCTTCCTATTGACGGTGGCAGAATGGAAATCGTAAAAGCTATGACCGATCTGGATGTCAAACCGACTGCCCAAATGGTGGAAAAGGCGTTGAACCTTATCCAGTCCAAGGACATCACCGAACCCAGACAAGCTGTATTTTTGGTCTTAAATAAAATGGAAAACAACAGCGAATATTTTCCGCTGATCAAGCAGTTTCAGCAGCAAAGCTTTCAATTCCATGAAAGGCTGCAAAGCCTCGCAAACAACCTTACACAATTGGACAGCAATACCGTTTTGGCGCTGGCCGACGCCCTGGTAACCGATGAAATTCTGCAAAAGCAGGATCTGGCATCCTTAGAGAAACAGATCACAACCATATTGAATTCCAATGTTGTTGCGGATAAAAATACAACAGAATTGTCTCTGGTTCCGGACAAAGCTTTGGCTAATACCTTGAAAAATGTTCTGCAGCAAATGATTACCCCGGCCTCTGATTCAGAAAGTATTTTGCAGCATCCACAGACAAAACTCATGGACCCAAAAGCAACCCATAACCTTTTAAACCGGCTTCTGCCAGGCTTCGAAAAAGCAGATCCTCCCCTTCGCGATGAGATTGTGAAAGCGCTTGCAGATTTCTCGGCACAAGTGGTTCAGGAAAAAAACCAGCAGCCGATGACCCTGGAAAAAGCAGGACAAATCATCCTGAAGGCAACGAAGGATGTGCTTTCTGATAAATCCGTACGGGTACAGGACGCAGGGCTTCCGAAAGTGGATGAATGGATCGAGCAGACCGAAAGAAAGCTGCTGGTGTTCAGTCAGGTTTTGGAAAAGGTTGAAGGCAGGGAAGGTGAGAGGCTTTTACCTGAAGTGCGGGAGCTGCAGACAGCCATTTCATTTTTCAATGATATTACAAGCTATGAAGCCTTTGTTCAGCTTCCCCTGGTTTTAAAGGACAATACCACCCACGGAGAACTGTATGTGATGAAACGCAAGGGACCCAAAAAGCTGAACGCGGAAGATTTTTCCCTGTTTCTTTCCCTGACCACGATGAATCTGGGAACCATCGACACCTTTGTTCATGTGCAGAAAAAAAATATTATGCTTCGTGTGATGGTGGAGGATGAAAGATTTTATCCCCTCTTAACCGATCAAACCAAAGCTTTGCATGAAGCTTTGAAAGCAAAGGGCTTTCACTTGTATGAACTGAAGGTTGCCCCCAGAGATGAGGGGCTGGATCTGTTCAATGCAGTGAAAAAGGCCCGCGACATCACGCAGCCCAACCCCAAAATTGATATAAAGGTTTGACAAGATGGAGAAAAAAGAGATAAAAAAAGCGTCGGCATTGGCTTATACTCCTGGTGAAAATAACGCTCCGATGGTTGTTGCATCGGGTAAGGGCGTGCTTGCCGAGAAAATTCTTGAGGTGGCAAAGCAGGAAAAGATTCCTGTGGTGCAGGACGCTCATCTGGCAGAAACCCTGGACAAGCTGCGCGTCGGCTCTGAAATCCCTGCCGAGCTGTATGAAGTGGTGGCCGAGGTGTTGTTATTTATCAGCCGGGTCGATGAAGAAGCCGGTAGAAAATTCGCCCGGTAGCCATTCAACCCCCGTTGGTAAGACTAAAAACCCTAACTGACTCAAAACACCGTCCATAGGCCACTGTGGTGGTTCTATTTAACTGAAAATCATGTAAACAGATCAGCATTAAGCTTGCATAACACTGGATAATGCACATATCGGCGAATTGAATGAATAAGATGGAAGGAAACCTGTTGTGATGGATCGGAAGCAGACCGGAAAGCTTGGTGAAAAACTTGCGCAGGAGTATCTGAATCAAAAGGGTTTCAAGATTCTGGCGGTAAATTACAGAGTGGGTCGCCTGGGAGAGATCGATCTGATTGCTGCTCATGGGGATCAGCTCTGTTTTATTGAGGTGAAAACACGTACGGGAAACACTTATGGAACCCCGGCCGAGGCTGTATCCTGGAAAAAACAGCAAACCATCCGTCAGGTGGCGGCATGCTTTTTGAAGGCTCATGGCGCCGTAAACGCCCCTGTACAGTTTGACATCATGGAAGTATTCGTCTCCCGGGAAGGAAAGCTGCTGGAGCTTCATCATATTGAGAAGGCGTTCTAGGGCAACTGGGGCTGACCGTCAACAGGTTTCAGCCAACTGCGATGAACACAGAAGAACCATCCCCCTGTTTCAACAAGAGGAACAATTAGAACCGTCTGAGTGACTCACCGTAAGGAGAGGATATGCTGATATTTGATGCGCATTGCGATACATTGACCAGGGCTGTGAATGAAGGTAAAAACCTTTCAGCCAATTCACTTCACTGGGATGTAGCAAGAGCCGGGCAATATGACGGTTTTGTGCAGGTGTTGGCCATATGGCAGGATCCTGATAAGGTCAAACCATCCTTTGAAGGTGCAATGCGTTATATTCTGGCGGCAGAGAAGTTTCAACGTGAGGCTCCTCGTCTGAAGCTTTGCAGGAATGCCTCGGAGCTTGAAGGGGGTCTGCAGGAAAAAAAGGTTTGTGCTTTTCTGGCCGTTGAAGGCGGTGAATGCCTCGAAGGGGAAATCGAAAACCTGAGGCTGTTTTACCAGGCTGGGGTGCGTGTTCTGACACTGACATGGAACCACGCCAATGGGTTGGGGGATGGTGCCGACGAACCCGAAAACAGAGGGCTGACACCTTTCGGACGGGAGGTTATGCAATGGATGCAGCAAAACGGAATGGTCGTGGACATATCCCATGCCGGAGAAAGGGCCTTTTACGATTGTATTGATATTGCCCGCAAGCCCATCATTGCTTCCCACTCCAATGCGAGGAGAATCCATGATCACCCCAGAAACCTGCGGGACGAACAATTACTGGCAATCGCAAAAACCGGTGGTGTGATCGGAATGAACTTTTATACGAAGTTCATCGGCCCTCCAGGGAAAGCAGATCTTACCGCTTTAATCGGACACATAGAGCATATTCTTGGAATAGCCGGTGAAGATTCGCTAGGCCTTGGTGCGGATTTTGACGGTATGTACAGCCTGCCACCCCCGATAGTCGGCGTCGAAAACTTGTATAGCCTGTTCAATACATTGGCTCGCATGAATTATTCGGATGAGATTCTTGAAAAAATTGCATCAGGAAATTTTCTCCGGGTTTTTGGTAATGCTTTGGAACAGACTGGGAATAATATGGATAAACCTGTACAAGCCAGCGAAAACGATTGAACCGCCAGGGAACTTATTTATGGTGAAAGCAATCATACTAATATACGCTGCATAAACTCATTGCGATGGAAAAACAATGGCATTATCAGCAAAATAATATTGCATTGAAATTTTTATCAAATGCCCTAAGACCCCTGCCTCACAGCGTATTTTTAGCCCTTTGGGCTAAAAAACGCGTAGCGGGGGATAAATCGATTTCTGCTTCAGTGGTGGGTACAATCTCCCACTGAAGGGGCTGGTCGCAAGCTTCGTTTGCTGCTCGCCCATGCAGCCTGGCATTTGATAAAATGCTCGCAGACCGTTCGTAACTATCAGAGATAGTTACGAACCAGTTGCACACAAAACGCGCAAATCGGGAGTGTAGCGCAGGCTTTAGCCGAGGAACACTCCCCCTGAAGGCACTTTCAGCGCCCGCGTTTTGGCGAACAATTCGCGCAAGTGCTCATTGAAATATGAAAATGCGGTGAACTACGAATGAATGCAGCGAAACATCCGTCTATAAGCAAAGGAACAAGGGAAAAGCATGGATAAAGCAAGGGAAACTGCCCTGAAGGCATTAACTGAAATAGAGACGAAGGAAGCCTACTCCAACCTTGTACTGAAAAAGGTTCTGCGGGATGCAAGCCTGGATGGCCGGGACAAAGCCTTTGTCACAGAGCTTGTTTATGGCACCGTCACCTGGAAGCTAACCTTGGACTGGGTCATTTCCCGTTTTTCAAAAACAAGGCTGAACAAGCTGTCAGTATGGGTTCTGCAAATTTTAAGGCTGGGCGCGTACCAGCTTTTGTTTCTCGACAGGGTTCCCCCCTCGGCAGCCTGTAACACCGCTGTTGATCTTGCAAAAAAGTACTCAAAGGCTTCAAGCGGCTTTATCAATGCGATCCTGAGGAATATTTCCCGGCAAAAAGCGCAGATTGATCTTCAGAATCCTCAATCCGGCTCATTGACATCCGATCTGTCGCTTCAGTATTCCTTTCCTGAGTTTCTGGTGACAGACTGGATCAAAGAATTTGGGGAAGATTTTACCCGGCAGCTGTTGAAAGCTCTTTTGGAGCGTCCTGACTTTTCAGTTCGTGTGAATACATTGAAAACAACCACTCAGGATGTAACAAACGAATTATCCGGGGCAGGCATCGAAGCCGAGCCGGGGCGCTTCTTGCCTGAAGCCCTTGTTTTGCATGGCGTGACGGATATTTCACAGTTACCGGCGTTTCTCGATGGCAGGCTTACCGTTCAGGATGAAAGCTCGATGTTGGTTACAAGAATACTGGATCCTAAGCCGGGCGAACGGGTTCTCGATGTCTGTGCGGCACCCGGTGGGAAAACAACCCATATCGCACAGATGATGAATGATCAAGGTCATATCACCGCATGGGATATTCACGAGCATAAAACCGACTTGATCCGGGAAAATGCGCAAAGGCTGGGCATACACATCATCGACGCCCACAAAAGGGACGCCATGGAGAGCACAAACGACGAAATAGATCGATATAACCGGGTGCTGGTGGACGCACCATGCTCCGGAACCGGAATCATCCGCAGAAAGCCCGATATTAAATGGCAGCGGAAGCAGGGTGATATCGGCAGTTTGGTTGAGGTGCAAAGAAAAATATTATATAATGCGGGTAGAGCGGTTGCACCCGGTGGTATACTGGTTTACAGCACCTGCTCAATGGATGTCAGGGAGAATGAACAGGTCATTCGGCATTTTTTGAACGCAGAGGCCGGTTTTGAGTCCGTATCTCTTGACGATATCTTGCCAGAGGACCTGCGCAGAAAGCAGGGAACGGAAGACGGCATGTTAAGGCTATACCCTCATATCGATGGAACCGATGGCTTCTTTATTGCGCGGTTGAAGAAGAAGGCTTAGGCGACGAAAGAAGGATCTTTTAGAATATGAGCACAATCAATATCCTGGATCTGGAATTGGATGAACTGAAAAAGGAAATCGAAAGCATGGGTGAGCCGGCATTTCGAACAAAGCAGGTTTGGCAGTGGCTTTACCAGGGGGCGGAAACCTTCGATGAGATGACCAACCTGCCCAAGACCTTTCGTCAGAAGCTGAAGGAACGGTTCCACCTGGGCGGGGTGAAAATTACCAGGAGACTGATATCCGAAAAGGACGGGACCAGAAAATACCTGTTCGCTACCCTGGATGGGAAGGTTGTCGAGGGTGTACTGATGAAGTACAATTATGGGAACAGCGTTTGTTTGTCTACGCAAATTGGCTGCCGGATGGGCTGCCGTTTTTGTGCGTCAACCGGCTTGGGTATCAACCGTAACCTCACAACAGGAGAAATGCTGGCTCAGGTTTTGTCCATCCAGAGAGATTTGGGGGAACGTGTCAGTCATGTTGTACTGATGGGTATTGGTGAGCCCTTTGATAATTATGAAAACGTCATGCGCTTTTTGCGAAGGCTGAACTCACCAGATACACTGGAGATCAGTTACAGGCGCATGACCATATCCACCTGCGGGCTGGTGCCCGAAATTCTGCGGTTTTCACAGGAGGATCTGCCCATCAACCTGTCCATTTCGCTGCATGCCCCCAATGACGCCATCCGCACTGAAATCATGCCCATTGCCAAAAGATATCCATTTGACAAAGTACTGTCTTCATGTCATATTTATACTCAGAAGACTGGCAGAAGAATCACCTTTGAATATACCCTGATGCATGGTGTCAACGATGCGGACGAACATGCGCAGGAGCTGGGGAAAAGGCTGTCCGGGCTTTTATGCCATGTCAATCTGATCCCTGTGAACCCCGTGGAGGGCAAAGGCTTTTTAAAAAGCAGCAGGGAAAGGGTTGAAGCCTTTCAGGGCATCCTGGACAAACACAGAATACCGGTGACAATCCGCAGGGAACTGGGAAGCGATATATCTGCCGCTTGCGGGCAGCTTCGCAAAAATACCCTTGAGAATGATGGGATGGTGGATGAGTTTGAAATACGCTGCGATCAGTGACAGAGGAATGCTTCGTGCAAAGAATGAGGATTCGTGCAATATTGTTCTTGCTGCCGACGTCAGTCCGCAGGCGTTCATCGTTGCAGACGGCATGGGTGGCCACGAAGCGGGGGATGTTGCAAGCGCAATGGCTGTGCAGATCGTCTCGGATGAGGTGGCGGTCCTGATTCAAAACCCGGATAACGATTCTTCAGTTAAAGAGCTTTTGGAAGATGCTATTTTAAAAGCAAATGCCCGCATTTATCAATACTCTCTGCGAAAACTAAGCGGGTTGGGAACCGGCACAACGCTAACGGCGGGCGTTTTACATAAGGGAAAACTGACGGTTGCCCACATTGGCGACAGCCGATTTTACCTGCTGCGCAGCGGGCAGCTACAGAAATTAACCCGGGATCACTCCTTTGTCGGGGAATTGGTTGATAAGGGGATTCTGGATGCGGAAGAAGCCAAAACACACCCGTTGCGCAATCAGATTACAAGAGCATTGGGTTATGAGGCACAGATAGAGATTGATTTTTTTGAAATAGACATATACAGGGATGACATTTGGTTATTCTGCACCGACGGGCTGACACAGAAGGTAACATCGGACGAATTGCTGTCCATGCTCGCAAACGCGGATGATCCGGAAAATATATTGAGGAATATGGTGGCACTGGCCAATCAACGGGGCGGGGAAGACAATATCACTGCCATTGTTGTTCAGGTTTAAGGCTTGTGGCATCAAATCGTGGATGATGAGGGAGCAGATCCCAAACGAATAAAATTGAGGTGCGGGGATGACTGGTAAAGTTCTAAATAACAGGTATGAACTGGCTGAAAGAATTGGATACGGTGGCATGGCGGAGGTATACAAGGCACGATGCCGCGTTTTAAAGCGCTGGGTTGCTGTTAAAATATTGAAGGATGAATTTGTCAATGACGAAGAGTTTCTGGAACGGTTTGAGCGGGAAGCATTTGCTGCCGGAAGCCTGAACCATCCGAACATCGTTTCCATCTATGATGTGGGCAGGGAAGACAATATTCATTATATTGTCATGGAATATGTGGATGGCATCACGCTGAAGGATTATATTCAGCAAAACGGCGCACTGCCCTGGGAAGAGGCGGCGGATATCGCAATCTCCATCCTTAGCGCACTGCATAAAGCCCACAGGCATAACATCATACACCGGGACATTAAGCCGCAGAATATCATTATGACATCGGACAATGTGCCAAAGGTGGCAGATTTTGGGATAGCCCGGGCTGCAACAACCACGACAGCCACCAGAAAGGTTGATACGGTGGGATCGGTCCATTATGCTTCCCCCGAGCAGGCCAGAGGCGGTTACACCGATGAAAAGTCCGACCTTTACTCCGTGGGGGTTACTTTGTTTGAAATGGTTACCGGCAGGGTTCCCTTTAACGCGGATAATCCTGTAACGGTAGCACTGAAGCATATTGAAGAGGAACCATCGGTACCTTCTGATTTTGTGCCCGGAATTCCCGGAGCAATGGATGGTATTATTCTTCGGGCTATGAAGAAATCAAAAACCGAAAGATATGACAGTGCCCTGCAAATGATTGCAGAGCTGGATCATCTGAAAAAGGGTGAGGCCCTGGATCGGGAGCCGGTCAGCCAGACCGATGCCTTTGACACCAGGGTGATTGGAAGTTTGGAGGATGAAAATTTGTCAGGCAATAAAAAACCCACAAAGAAAAAGAAGGATAAGCCCAAAAAGGTTATGATAGCAACCTATATCATGCTGATCGGGGTTATCCTCGGCGGGCTTTGGCTGATTTACGATGTTGTTGTGAAAGATTTGTTGACGCTGTACTTTGAACCAAAGCTCTCTCCGGTTGAAGTGATCAGTTACGAAGGGTGGAACGTCGAAGAGGCGATTGCCGACTTAACCTTGAAGAATCTTCCCTATGCCGAGCCTGAATACGAATATAATAGCAAGGTGGAAAAGGGAAAGATCATATCCCAGAAGCCCTCTGCGGGGATCAGTATCCTGCCGGGCGGAATGACAAAGGTAGAGTTGGTGGTCAGCAGCGGGATGCAAGAGGTGGTAATCCCCGAGGACATCAAGTTCGGAGAATATCTGGATGTTGAAATTCTCCTGCGCGACGAATTAAAGCTAAAGCCCAGAGAGGTTGCCGAATATAGCGACGAGGTGGCTCAGGGCAGGGTCATCCGTACCGATCCGGCCATGGGAACAACCGTTCAGGTGGGCACAGAGGTGATCATCTACAAAAGCCTGGGCCCCAATTTTCTGGATGTGGTTGTTCCCGATCTGACGGGACGCACCATGGATGAAGCAAAAAACATTCTTCTGGAGAAGAACCTGAGTATCGGTCGTATCTTTCCCGAAGACCGTGACGGGTACAAAGGCACGATCATCAACCAGGTTCCCAGGGCTGGGGACACCATCAAGGAACTGTCACCGGTCAACATCTACTTCAGGGATGACGAAGATGTCGCCGCAGGGGATGGTATCGGCTTTAGCAATGTCGTTGTTCCCGGAGACGGACACATCTCCGAGAACATCGTTCTGCCTGAAGGAATTACTTTCGGTGACGATATTCATCTGGTTGTGTACGCATACCCGGGAAGCACCGGTGAAGAAAAGCTGCTGGCCAATGTGAACCTGAAGAGGTCCGGGTTCCCCAGGGCTGTCCAGGTTCCTGTGTCTGCGGGCCATATCACAACGCTTAAGGTTTATATGGATGGCAAGCTGCAATATCAGAAGGATATCATCGGCAAGCAGTAAAGGAACGGAGGAGTGTTTTTGCCAGAAGGTTTGATACTGAAAGGGATAGGCGGTTTTTATGAGGTTGAAGGGGATACCGGTCTGTATGCCTGTAAAACAAGGGGTATTTTCAGAAAGAGGGGAATCACTCCCCTGCCGGGAGATAATGTTCTTTTCACCATCACTAATGAAACCCTTCGTGAGGGATGGATAGAGCAAATCAAAGAAAGAAGGAATTCTTTTGTCCGCCCTCCTGTGGCCAATGTAAAGCAGGTTGCCGTCGTCATGTCGGGAACCAGCCCTGAGCCGGATTTTCTTTTGGTAGATAAGCTGCTGGTTTCAGCATTGCAAAGTGATATACAACCCATCATCATCATGAACAAAACCGATTTACTGGACTCACCCGGCCTGAAGTGCATGGAATCCATCTATGCGGGGACGGGGTTTCCTTTCATCCCGATGAGCAAGGTTACAATGCGGGGATACGAGGATTTGCATGAGATATTGCGTGGCTCCTGCACAGTTTTCGCAGGACAATCCGGGGTGGGCAAGTCTACCATCCTGAACATGATCATGGATGAATGGGTGATGGAAACCAACACGGTTTCTGAAAAAATACAAAGAGGCAGGCATACCACCCGCCATGTACAGCTGCTGCCGCTGGATTGCGGGGGATATGTTGTAGATACGCCGGGTTTCAGCTCTTTTACCCTGGAGGGGCTCAAACATGACGAGCTGGCCTGGTACTACCCGGAATTTGAAAAAGTACAGGGCAAATGCCGGTTTAATGGCTGTAACCATATTCATGAGCCGGAATGTGCCGTGAAAAACGCGGTCGAAGCAGAGGAAATATCTTCAAAGCGTTATGAGTGCTACAGGAAGCTTTATGAGGAGTTAAAAGAAAGCTATGAACAACGTTACCGGTGAAAAAGGGATTTTGGTTGCGCCGTCGATTTTATCGGCTGATTTTACGCGACTGAAGGAAGCCCTTGACCTGATAAAAAACTCCGGCGGAGACTGGGTTCATGTGGATGTGATGGATGGGCATTATGTACCAAACCTGACCATCGGGCCACCGGTGATTGAATCCATCCGCGGGGCGACGGAGATGTTTATGGACGTCCATCTGATGGTGGTTGAACCCGATCGGCTCGTTCCCAGCTTCATTCAGGCAGGTGCCGATATGATCACCGTTCACGCAGAAGCATGTACACATCTGAACAGAACCCTGCAGTGCATCCGGGAAGCAGGCATAAAAGCCGGTATCGCGCTGAATCCGGCCACATCCTTGTCCATGTTAAATTACAGCTGGGATGCAGTGGATATGATCCTGTTGATGACGGTGAATCCGGGATTTGGCGGGCAATCCTATATTCCTCAGATGACAGGCAAGATCAGGGAATTGAGAGAAATGATCCAAATGAAGAATCCAGATATCTTGCTTGAGATAGACGGTGGGATCAGTACAGAAAATATCGCAGAGGTGACGGCAGCGGGGGCGAATGTGATTGTAACAGGTTCTTCTTTCTTTGGTGCTGCCGACCCGGCGCGCTATGTCCGTGAATTAAGAGAACTGGCAGAGGTTTTTTAGCAAGCGACCCTCCGATTTCTCAGATTTTCATACAAATCAGTAAAGAAGGTTATTGAATGGATGTTTTGATTGTGGGCAGCGGCAGTGTGGAATCATCGGAGCTTTTACAGCAGACTGCTTCCCTTGCACAGCTTTTAATATGTGCTGATGGTGGGGCCCGTCATTTCAAGCAAGCCGATATCACCCCCCATGTCGTGCTGGGCGATTTTGATTCCATCGATGCAGAACTGCTGCAGGCCTATGAACAAGAAGGAGTAGAACTGAGAAAATACGAAGTCCGAAAAGATTTCACCGATATGGAGCTGGCCTTGGATTACGCAGCAGAGCAAGGTGCCACCCGTGTTTTTATGATGGGGGCGATGGGAACGAGGATTGACCATTCCCTGTCAAACCTGCAGCTGCTGCATAAATTATTGGATAAGGGCATTCGGGGTATCATCCTGAACGAGAACAACCGGGTATATCTTATCAAGGATAAAGTAAAGATCAGTCAGATGGAAGGCTATAAAGTATCACTTCTTCCAGCCACACCGATTGTTGAGGGGGTCACTACGGAAGGTCTGACCTGGCCCCTGTTCAATTTCACTATGAATGTGGGTACCGGGCTTGGAATCAGCAATGAGTTTGCCGAAGACACGGCAACGATCAGAATCAGCAGCGGGCGGCTATACGTTATTCTTTCAAAGGACTAAGTGGTTTTACCACTTTCGGATTACAGCAGGGCAATAAGCCCTGTTTTTTGCTGCCCTGGCCAGAACAAAACAGCCGCATACCCTGCACAGCCCCTCCAGGCATTGCTCGCATTGAAAGCATACTTCAAGACGTTCTTTATAAAGCCTTTCACCGGCTTTTTCGTCCGGTGAAAGGCTTTGTACATAATCCTGGATGTTTTGTGTGAATTGCTCTTTATTCAGGTTCTCGAACAGACAATTGCGGCACTGGTGTTCCATCATTGTTCCAAAGTAAGGCTTATGACGCTTCTGGCCGGAATTTCAAAGGTAAGCCCGTCTTCTGTGACAGAGAAATTATCAAAGGATACGAGCTTAATCATTTCAGGGGCTTCAAAGGTGTTGTGATCGGCCATGGCACCGGTTAAAATGCGACCAACCCCGTTTTTAGCCTTGAAACCGGTAATATAGGTGTCTACGCGGCAGCTATCGGTAAGTGAGAGATTGCACACGGTGATATGAAGCTTGCCGTCGCTTGAGAGGGACACTGATTCATGGAGGTTTGGTACGGTGTTACTGTCTGAGCCCACAGGAGTGGTTTCGATATAGCTTTCAAGAAGCTCGGCTTCCTGATGCTGCTTATACATATCAAACACATGGTAGGTGGGAGTGAGTACCATTTTATCGCCCTCGGTGAGGATGACAGCCTGCAGCACATTCACTATCTGGGCGATGTTGGCCATGGTAACCCTGGAGCTGTGCTTGTTGAAGATATTCAGGTTAATGCCCGCTACCAGAGCGTCCCGAAGGGTGTTCTGCTGGTAGAGGAAACCAGGGTTTGTTCCGGGCTCGACATCGTGCCAGATTCCCCATTCATCCACAATCAGGCCGATGCGCTTTTCAGGGTCATACCGATCCATGATCTGTGAATGCCCTGTAACGAGCTGTTCCATCACGAGGGTTTTACGCAGTGTCTTGTACCAGTCGTCTTCGGTGAATTGGGTTGCGCTGCCCTTCTTGCCCCAATCACCCGTTACGGTATAATAGTGAAGGCTTATGCCATGCATGAATTTTCCGGCCTGTTTCACAACGGTGTCGGTCCATTCATAATCTCCTGAATTAGGACCGCAGGCGATGCGGTAGATTTTATTCGCACCGTAAGAGCGCACATAGGTTTGATATCTGCGGTATAAATCGGCGTAATACTCGGGGCGCATGTTTCCTCCGCAGCCCCAGTTTTCATTGCCAACTGCAAAATACTTCAAGCGGTAGGGTTTTTCATGTCCGTTGCTTTTGCGAAGATCAGCCATGGGTGAGATGCCGTCAAAGGTCATATACTCCACCCAGTTCTGCATTTCTTCAACCGTACCGCTGCCCAGGTTTCCATTGACATAAGGCTCGCAGTCCAGCTGACGGCAAAGCTCCATGAATTCATCGGTTCCGAAGCTGTTATCTTCCAAAACACCGCCCCAATGGGTGTTGATCATTTTTTTGCGGTTCTCTTTCGGGCCTATACCGTCCATCCAGTGATATTCGTCGGCAAAACAGCCTCCGGGCCAGCGTAAAACGGATATTTTCAGTTTTTTAAGCACTTGTATGACATCCTTGCGCATACCGTTGACATTGGGAATGGGTGAGTTCTCGCCCACATAGATCCCCTCATAAATGCATCTTCCCAGATGCTCGGAGAAATGCCCATAGATCTCTTTGCTGATTTTGCTCTTCCTGTTGAAGGCGTTGATTACAAACCTTGCCATAACATAGCTCCTCTCATAGAAACTCACATGGTAAGGGGACGATGTCATATCCCTACCATTGCCTGCCGGATTTTAACAGCAACCCTATTATACCATGAAATATCTACAAAAACTTTTGAATTTGTATTCTTTTTATTTTTATTGGTTGGATAAACGAGTATTCCGCAATCATCATGAAATGTTCCATTCGCTCATAAGATTAAACGAAACAACATATGAGGTGATGCCATGAAGAAGTTTTTTATTCTGTCCATAGACGGCGGAGGCCTTCGGGGGATCATTCCTTCGGTCTTTCTTGCCACATTAAAGGACATGCTGGAGAATCGCGGGCTAAAGAAGCCCTATCATAAGGTTTTCAATCTAATGGCAGGAACCTCTACCGGTGGGTTAATTTCACTGGCGCTCAGTGTTCCTCTGTATAAAACTCCTAATGGCAATCTTTATGCTCCCGAGGGTGGGATTGTCCCGCAGAAATTGCCAGAATTGTACGAAACCCTCGCAGACAGGGCGTTCCCGGGCAACAGGCAACATGTGTGGCGTACAATACGGCAGTTTTTTACCTGTAAATATACTGCCACTTCCTTTCAGACTATTTTGTTCGAACTATTCGGAACCTGCACCCTAAAAAATGCACTGACGAATCTGTTGCTCACTTCTTTTGATATGAAATCCATGCAACCGATCTTTATGAAAAAGCGCACCACCGAGGCTGGAGGTGAAAGCGATCCGGACTTTTTTATGGTGGATGCGGCATTGGCCACTATCTCTGTTCCCACTTATTTTCCCCCTGCTCATGTGATGCCCGTTGATGACAGGGCCAATTACTGTCTTGTTGATGGTGGAATCTTCTGCATCAATCCGGCCATGAGTGCATTGACTGAGGCAAGGAAAATCAGCCCGAAGAGTGAATATATCCTGCTGTCCCTTGGAACAGGGACACAGAAAGAGGAATATAGCACCGACGCCATGAACCGATGGGGCTTTTTCAACTGGATCGCGCCCTGGCTGGGTGTTCCGTTGATCACTGCGGTAGGGGAAGGTCAGCGAATCAGCACCAATCATATGCTGAAAAGGTATCCCGGGGTTACCCTTTACCGCTATGATGTTCAATTGGACAACTGAAAGGGCCGGATTGACGATGGAAGCCCCGAAAATCTGAACTACCTCCACAAAAAAGCCCAGGAAATGATCCGGGACAATTATGA
>JAAYJG010000287.1 GCA_012523055.1 Ruminiclostridium sp.
AGCAACACCCGTGCCTACAGAAATACCCGAACCTACAGCAACACCAGAACCAGTATTCACGGCAGAGCAACAGGCCCTTGCCAAAGAGTTTATGAATATGGCAGATGCATTTGATAAAACTGCTGAAAGAGTAAATGCAACGCCCGAAGCTCTTGCAAACGAAACCCTTGTTAATACCATGAATGAACTTGCAAACGAGATCATTGCTGCTGACCAATACTTTACTGATCCCAATAAGCTCACCCCTGAGGTTATGAGCAGTCTGAAAGCAGCCATTGATGCAACGGAAAAATTTATCTCAGAAGCTGAAAAGGCCTTAGACCAGATTAAAAAAGACAATGAGAGTCCCAAAGCAGCATCTGTCGTTGTTCCCGTAGAGATTTTCAATTTTACAAGCTTTGATCTTTATGCCCTTGCGCTTTCTCCTGCCAATAGCGATGATTGGGGAGAAAACCTGCTCATTGATGTGATTAAGATAGGTGAATCCGCACAGGGTAAACTCACTTTTACCGCAGATACGCTTGTATGGGATGTTTTGGTGCAGGATAAGGAAGGAAATCAAACATTCTTTATGGGTGTTGACTTTTCAGAAGCCAATTTGGAAGGAGCCAAGTTATTCCTTGAGACTACAGAGGGCGGAGATGGTTACGCAAGCGCGGTATAAATACCGGGTGAAACAGAAGTCTGCTCATAAAAAGAACAACGCAGCCAACAAAAGCCGGCAGAGAGAATTCTCTGTCGGCTTTTCTGCAATAACAATGAAGCTGCTGTTCACAGGTAAACATGCGCAGCCTGCTGAACGAAATGAAGGATCTCGTATTACTCCTGACAAGATCCTTCGCTGCGCTCAGATAAACACATACCTCTGAAGCTACTTATGAACTTATTAGTGGGGTGTGAACAGTCCTCCACGACGAAGGTGTCGCCAAACGACACGAAACCCAGGCAGGTTTCACAGGAGTAAGCAATGAATAGCGAAGGAGGCGATAGTGGTGGGGAATTTTGTATTTACTCAATTAAATATGGTATAATATCTAGGGCTATATTGCCAGACGGTAACCATTCTCCATAGACATACTTCGTGTTCAGCATGGGATGGTGGCCTTGATGCCAGTCAACATGACAGTAGACGCTCATTATCAAGAAGACCGTTGAATAAATCGAGGAAATGTGTCAGGTAATGAAAACGTGAGAAAAAATGAAGATATCTTAACTGTGGAGTGTCCGTTTTATTGAGAAAAGATCAGTTGCCGATGACTCATCCGTGAAGCGGGTTTAAGGCATACCGGGTTTAACTGATATCATTTACATAAGGAGTGGACTTGTATTATGGTACAAAAAGATTATCCGTTATATGAAACGACTGTCTTCAAAGACTTTAGAGTGATGACCGAAAATGTTGCAAAAAAGTATCCGGACAGGATAGCCATTTCATATAAAAAAGATCCCCGTGATACACAAACCATCGATGTGACCTATACCGAAGCAAGGGACTATATCCGCAACATGGGAACAGAACTGATTTCCATGGGCTGCAGGGACAAGCATGTTGCGCTCATCGGGGAAAGCTCATATCAATGGGTTTGTTCGTATTTCAGCCTGATGTCCATCGGTTCGGTAGTTGTTCCGCTTGATCGGGACTATCCGGCAGAGGAGATTTCAGATATTATCATGAAAGCTGAATGTGATTTTGTTTTCTACAGTTCAGCCATTGAGGAGAAAATAGAGCAGGTCAAAATCAAGGCTCCTGGTGTAAAAACCTTCATTTGTATGGGCAATGCAGCCATGAAGGGAGCACAGGATCTATCCGATATCGAAGCAAGGGGCAAGGAACGCTATCAACAAGGGGATAATGCCTATTATGATTATGAGATTGATCCCGAACGGCTTGCAACCATTGTGTTTACATCGGGTACGACAAGAAAAGGCAAGGGTGTAATGCTTTCCCAAAAAAATATAGTTTCTGATATGACCCAGGGCATGTATCTTTTTTCTATTTCTCCGAAAACAATGTGCTTGCTGCCACCGCATCACACCTTTGGATCAACCGTAAATTATGTAGGGCATTTTGCCCAGGGCTCAACAATTTTTCTATCCAGCGGTCTAAAGTACATACTGAACGAAATGAAGGAGCAGCAGCCCATTCATTTAGTGCTTGTACCGTTATTTGTTGAAACAATTTACAAAAAAATATGGTCGACGGCAGATAAAAGTGGAAAAACCAAAGCTTTACGCATGCTCATCAAGTTCAGCAATTTTCTTCGAAAATGCGGTATTGACCTGCGAAGAAAACTATTTAAGAGCATATTGGACTCCTTGGGCGGCAAGCTTGAAATGATTATTTGCGGGGGTGCCAAATTAAACCAGGAAATTATTGATACCTTTGAGGCATTCGGGATTACCATTCTCAACGGTTATGGTATTACAGAGTGTGCGCCGCTGATTTCATGCAATCGCAATAAATATCAAAAGCAAGGAAGTGTTGGTGTTCCGATCATTGGTGAACTTGTTAAGATCAAGGATCCGGATGAGAATGGCGAGGGTGAAATTTGTGTGAAAGGTCCCAATGTCATGCTTGGGTATTACAAAGACCAGGAAGCAACTGCCGAGGCATTTGATGAGGAAGGATATTTCAAGACAGGGGATTATGGCAAGCTGGACGATGAGGGCTGGATTTATATCACCGGAAGGTTGAAGAACTTAATCATTCTTAGCAACGGAAAAAACGTATACCCTGAAGAAATTGAGAACGAGATCTCGGGCATTTTTGGCGTTTCAGAGTGTGTCGTGTATGAGGGCGAAAGCAAATCACAGAAGAAAAAGGAAGTGATTGTTGCTGAAATTTATCCGGATTTTGAAGGTCTGAAGGCCAGGGGTATTGAAGATGTACAGGCTTATTTTGAAAATGAAATAAAGAACATCAACAGCAAAATGGTTCCGTACAAGGCTGTGAAGATGGTTAAAATCCGCAATGAAGAATTCACGAAGAATACTTCCAGAAAAATTCTGCGGTTTGTTATTAATAAGAGCATCGATTGAGATGGTGTGTAAATGGGTTATACATCACAGACTGGTTGGGTTAAAGAGAAGCGGCGAATATTGTAAGATTGAATGAATTCTACTATAGTAGGTTAGGGGTAAGCCATGCCAAGATATAAAGAAGATATCAACGCCATTTACATATCGGAGCGCATGCAGGAATGTCTGAGGCGCATCGGAAATAGCACGCTCACGGCGATTATTGCTCCGATGGGCTATGGAAAGACCACCGCCGTCTATTGGTACCTGAAATACCGCCAGGTGCAGGGAGATCAATATTTCCGGGTAAACATTTATTCTGATGATATTGATTTATTCTGGAAAAGCTTTTGTACGGCGTTTCGTGATACAGAGCTTGGAAAACTGATCAGTCAATTTGAATTTCCCGTTGGGAAAACGGCCATCGGGCTATTTGCAGAAACTGTAGCGGAATACCTCTATGATCGTACGGAACAGTATTTCCTTTTTATCGACGACTACCATTTGATGAATGACAACCGGGTAACAGAGCTGTTTCTTGCACTATGCAATAACCCGCTTGATAATCTGCATATCATCGTCGCTTCCCGTGGCTCGTTCCTGTCCCGCGGCAGTGAACTGTGCCTGGGCAACCGCCTGCACAATATTACCATCCACGATTTGCAACTCAACCCCACGGAGCTTTCTGTATATGCACGCCGATGCGGAGTTCCAATCAGTGAAAAAGAACTGGCAGAGTTGGAAAAGCTTAGCGAAGGCTGGTTCTCTGCCGCTTACCTGAATCTGAAATTTTATTCGCAGACCGGCAGACTGCTTTCACAAAGTGATGATATATATGAAATAATAAACGGCTCGCTGATTGCGCCACTTGACAAAAAGACACAGTTATTTCTCGAAATCATGTGCCTGGCAGATGAATTTACAGTTGAACAGGCCAGATACATGACGGAGTATGATGATGCAACCGAGCTCCTTGCGTCGCTGAAAGATAACAACGCATTTGTACGCTTCCTTCAAGATACAAAAACTTATCGGTTTCATCATATGCTGAGGGAATCAATGTATCGGCGCTTTAGTATGCTTCCCAAACAAGAGCAATCCAAATATGAAAAAAGGTTCGCCCAATGGTTTGCGAAAACGAAGGACTATTTTTATGCAGCAATCCATTTTGAACGGGCTGGTGATTGGCACAGTCTGTTGGAAGTGATGGGAAAAGATCACGGACTGAGCTTTGGCCCGGAGCGTTTACAGGATGTAATGCGCTGGTATGATGCTTGTCCTAAAGAAGAACTGCAACGACATCCCGCGGCAATCATGGTATTTATGCTGGACTTCTTTTATGCTCGCGAGATTCCAAAAATGATGGCACTTTATGAACTATTTAACCAAAGCATGGCGCAGGACACCACTCTGTCGGTGACGGAGCGGGAGCAATTGGAAGGCGAAGTGCTGCTGCGGCTCTCCTTCCTGAGGTTCAATAACATTTCCGGCATGAGTGAATACCACCGAAAAATCCGCACGCTCAGCACACCGCACAGAAACCCCTGGACGCAGGGCTCTCCGTCCGTCCTTATGCTTTATCACAGAAAGGCAGGCAATCTCGACCGGGAAAACGCGGAAATGCGGGAGTGTATGCCGATCTACTATGGAATTTCCCATGGGCACGGCAGCGGTGCGATCCACATCATGCAGGGCGAGAGCGATCTGATGCGAGGAGATCTGGTGAATGCGGAAATCAATTACCAGCGTGCAATCAGAGAAGTGCGAGCCAGGAGCGAATATAGCATGATCATTGCCGCAGAATTCCTCGCAGCTAGGATAGCACTGTATCAGCCGAACGCTGATCCGCTATCTGCCTTCCCATCGCTGCGGGATGAACTGGTTGAAGCACGGCAATATCGGCTGATAACTACCCTTGAAATGGCGGAAAGCTGGCTGTGCGCCATGCTTGGCTTGAACCCGCCGGAGCTGCAATGGGTCTGGCAGGAGGAAAACGCATCTCTGAGGGTGTTCCCGCTGGTTCTTCCCATCTTTCATATCTTCGCTGGTCAGGCTTTACTGGTGCAGCAGAAATGGAGCATGATCATCGCACGAAAGGGCACACTGGCAGAAAAATGTAATCAAGCGCATTATCTGCTTTGCACGATCTATCTTCACATCCAGACTGCTGCAGCTTATGAAATGCTGAATCAGCGTGGTGAAGCGCTCGCGGAGCTTCGAAGCGCGATTACCCTTGCTGCGCCAGACGGAATTATCTTACCCTTTGCAGAAAACGGTACATATCTGCATGGCGTGTTGTGTTTTCTACAGAACGAATATCCGGAGCATATACACAAAATTCTCGAACTGACAGAAGCAGTGCAGGAATCTGTGAAAAAGCATTCCGAAACAGCATCCACTGATTTTGGTTTGAGTGAGCGAGAGTTGATGGTGGCTCGTCTGGCGGCTCAGGGGAGGAACAGGAAAGAAATAAGCGAACAGCTTTTTCTTTCGGAGCATACCGTGAAAAACTATCTGACCCGTATTTTTGATAAGCTTGGCCTGACAGGCACCGCACGTCAAAAACAATCTGCCCTGGCTGAACTATTGCTGTAGGAGAAAAAATAGGGACTTAGGTCTCATTACAAAACATTTATCCCACTGTAAAAATAAATACAGTGGGATTTTTTGTATGTACAGTTCACCGATAAAGGAGAGACTCTATGAAAAACAAGTTAATTATAGGAGTTAAGCCCTTAGAGAATTATATCCTGCAAGTGGATTTCGTATCAGGAAGCCGTGTTCTTCTGGATCTGTCTGAGTATATTGACTGTCTGCGCTTTCGTCCCCTGAAGAATGAAACGGTATGGTGCTCCGCTGTGACCAATGGAATGTTCGTCAGATTTGGGGATGTAGAGCTTTCCCATAATGAAATTCTGGAAATGGTCGAAATGCCAAGAAATAATAAACAATAAATTCCATCAAACATGTAAGCTAAAGGATCTTTAAATGCAATAACGACTTGAAAGGGGTTTTTGTTTTGAAGAAAACCATATCTATTTTTCTGATGGTAATGTTGTTATTTTGTATAACTGCCTGCGGCGAGGGTGACAATTTGGTGCCTGTGGATGATCCGGTCAGAAACACTGACGAGAAGACGGAGAACTTTTGATGATGACGTCATCACCATGGAAGGTGACGAGGGAAATGAAACTCTTATCCGGATGGAATAAAGCAACCGATAATAAGCTCTAAAAAATCATTGGAAAACTCATTAAACAAGAAAGAAGGGGAACACAATGAAACGTAGCGTGATGAAAATCAGTATATCCCTGATGCTTTGCGCGATACTGGTCTGCAGTTTTAGTACACCTGTTGCTGCCGGCCCGGCAGACCATGGGGTAAGCGTAACCTTTAATGAAAGCTACAGAGAAGATGGGAAACTCAAGATGAGCTATACCATCAACACAGGCGAATATGCATCAAATGCCTCCGACACCAAAACCGAGGTGTGGGCAGAAATATACAATTCTGCAGGCAAGAAGGTTGTTAGTTGGAAAAGCGCTAGTTTTGAACCAAACAAGAAGATTACACGTAAGTTTAGTTATGATTGGAACAACCTTCCCACCGGTAAATATACATTTAAGCTCTACCTGCGTCTTTATGGAACGATCCGTGACGGCAGCTTATATTACATGAATAATATGGGCTGGTGCTGGTCAAGGCAGGTGGATCATACAGCACCGTCCAGCGTTTGGCTGGACTCATCGGCCTTTGTTACCCGAGATGATGGCAGCTACGCCACCAGGATCAAGCTTGGATACAGTGGTGCCAAGGGCAAGATTCCCAACATAGAGATCTATGATGAAAAGGGGAACCTGATGTACAGTGCAGCAGGAAAAAACATTTCTTATGACAAAGGCACCTATGCTTTCCTTTGGAACGGTTTTCCCAAAGATGGGGGTGTCCAGTGCGAGTCGGGGAATTACAAGATTAAGTATTGGCTCGACGGAAGTAATCCTAAGCAAAGCCAGGTCTGGCTGGATATTTATTAAACTGAGGAGGGTGAAGGTAATGAATCGTTCTATAAGGATTATTCTTTCAATGTTGATGGTTGCGATGTTGCTCACAGGCTGCGGTAATAAAAAAGAACCCACACCAAAAGCTGAACTGCCGACCACGACAAGTGAACCATCAACTCAACCAAGTGAACCATCAACTCAACCAGGGGAAGTAACGAATCCTCCAGGTTCTGTAACGAATGGAACGGGCTGGAGCGGATATTTCGGCACCTTTACGCATCGGGAATCCAGCCAATATAACAACTCCACCCTTCAAATAAAGGCCTTGGATGAAGCGGTGGTTCTCTTTGAAATCGACATGATGGAGGGCAGCGAAAGCGAAGACCAATCCAGAACGTTGATAATTGCCGGGACGATGTACATAGAAGATAGAGAAACAGGCATATATGAATGTATCAGGGAGGATGGCAGCACGGCGTACTCCATCAGCTTCAGCCGTTCCGGGGATGGACAGGTTCTGACCGTGACCCATACCGGGGACATTCCGATGGATCCGGATGGCAGCTATGACTATGTTGATTCTACTATCGAGGCTGATGCGGACCTCAGTATAACCCTGTTGGAGAACCTGCCCACTGCGGCAACTTCGCTGAACAGCACAAGCAGTACTTACACAATCCAATACCCGGATGAAAGCGTACTGAACTACTTCTACCCGGTAACAGCCACATTTGATGATACAGGAGCGACCCTGGCATCATACCTTGTTACTGACGACCTTTCTGCCGTATGGCGGTTGGATACAGAGGACAACATACCCGTTCTTATCTATGGTACGGCGCAGGATATGCTCGATCAGGTGGTATATTTGGAACCCGATGAGGACGAAGACTCCGACGCGGAAATATCCTACGAGGCTATGCCGCTTCTGCCAGTGATAGTCGAGGGTGGCATGATGTTGACGCCCGGTACTATGACGAAGCTCATAATGGACTCACCCTACCCGTTCCCCTTTACCTTTGAGCAGCTCTTGTCCACAGATGAAGCTATTGCCACACTGGATGAGAACGGTGTGATCACGGCACACAGCGCGGGTTCGGTGACCATCACCGGCCATGTCACGCTGGAGGATGGCCGGCGGAGCTTTATGCTCGATCTCGTTGTGGGTGCTGAAGGAGAAGCAGGCGAAGTGCAGGCTGATGATGTGCCTAGTGAAGATGCAGTGGGGTAAATGAACGCCAGGCAGAAGGAATACCCCCTATTCATACAGACTGTTCGGAAAAGCACGTTTATTTAAAAAGTACCGAACACCAATGTCGGGGGCCCGCATAACTATTTGGTTGATTATACTTCGTATCCGTGTTTAAAGAATAAATCGGCTGTCCGAGTCGATTCCAACTGCTGGTTAAACGCTTCGCTCTCCATCTTGATAGCATCGCTTCCTCCGTGCGCCTGTAAATGCTCTTCCGTGTCCCGGATGCTCAGATCGACAAAAACCTCCGACGAACGAAGAACCGGGTATTGCTCGGCGCCCGGTCATTAAATGAGCCAAGGAGGCGGTTCACATGACACTTTGGGTTGCAGGAACACTTCTCGTTCTGTGCATAACGGGAATTGTCGGCGTGACACTGCATATGCGCAAACAGGATAAAAAGGGCTTGCATATTGCAGGAGTTGTCCTTCTTGCTCTTTGTAGCCTGGTTTTATGCAGCTATTTGGTTATGGGCGGTATATTTTTGTATAACATCCGATAACCCCAGTTCGGTTTGATATTATCTAATCGTATCATAGAGGGTGGGAGGTTACTTATTGCCGCCCTCTTTTTAATTCTCCATATCAAGTGCCGCCAAGACACTCACTGCTAGTTTTTGGGCAGTTTGACTGGGAGTGTGCAAAATGACTGTCCGTTCTGACGGGGTTACTGCCCAGTATTTTATCTTTGTAAAGTGGTACTGTCCCTGAACTGTAACTTCGAACACAAGAGCTTTGAGGAGAATACACAGATATTGCTTGTAATCTATCCGAGGGTGGTGTATAGTAAAGTTAGTTGTAATACATCTTACAAGTTTTCGGAGGAAACATGGCGATTACGGCAATCCATCAAAAAAGAATCAGCGACGAAGTTTTTGATCAAATGAAAGAGCATATCCTGTCGGGCGAGTGGGGCGCAGGGAAGAAGATCCCGGGAGAGCTGGAGTTGACCGAGCTGTTTGGCGTAAGCAGAGTTTCGATCAGGGAAGCAATCCACAGGCTTGTCGGGATGGGGGTTCTGACCATTCGCAGGGGTGACGGCACGTATGTTTCCGAAGTTCTGCCTGAAAATTATCTGAACGCGTTGCTTCCCATATTAATG
The DNA here is from genome assembly GCA_012523055.1 of Ruminiclostridium sp. Lineage (GTDB taxonomy): Bacteria > Bacillota > Clostridia > DSM-8532 > DSM-8532 > JAAYJG01. The sequence goes on from JAAYJG010000287.1 coordinate 9,373, forward strand.
ATAGAAGGTCCAAGTCTTGACGAAATGCTGGAATTCCGCTCAATGGTTGAAGTGGAAAGTGCCAGGCTGGCATCGAGAAGGGCAACCAAGGAGGATCTCGACAGAATGTCCCAGGTGTTTCAGGTGATGGAACAAAACAAGGGAAATGTTCCCGGGTTTGCTGCTGCCGATCTTAGCTTTCACATAGCAATTGCCATGGCGGCACATAATAGTGTGATCATCAAGGTGAACGCCATCATTCATGACATGCTGAAAAAGACGATGGAAGAGATCGTAGGCATTACAGGCTTTGATGACGGTTTGTTTTACCATAAAAGGATTCTCGAAGCGATCCAGAGCAAGAACGAGGAAGAAGCAGTTTCGGTGATGCGTGAGCATATTCGCGTGACGATCAATAAAGTGAATGATTTGAAGGCTCGCAATACACAACCTGATCCTTCAAAACCCAACTCCCAGGAAACTTCATCTTGAATACTCAGAAGCTTTGCACAGCTTTTTCTTTTACCTGTGATGTATGGTATACGCAGCATAATGAAAGAGAAACAGCTTGCAAGTAACGAATAAATGAAAAACGATACCTTAACATGTATTACATCATACAACATAATGAAGAGAGGATGATTGGATGAGCGCTTTAATTCAGGAATTGGCAAGGAAAGCGAATGAAATCCGGCTGACTGTCGTGAAAATGGTGGGGCCGGGTAACCCCGGACATTTTGGCGGCTCATGCTCCAGTGCCGACATCGTTGCGGCATTGTATTTCCATAAGATGAAGCATGATCCGAAAAGACCGAAATGGCCGGAAAGAGACCGGCTGATCTTCAGCAAAGGGCATTCAGCAGTCGCTCAATATGCAGCATTGGCGTTATGTGGCTATTTCCCCACGGAAGAGCTGTGGAATCTAAAGAACCTGGGTGCAATGCTGCAGGGGCACCCAGATATGATGAGAACCCCTGGAATTGAAGCCAATACCGGCTCTCTCGGACAGGGTCTTTCCATCTGTTGCGGAATGGCTGCCGGCCTTCGAATCGATAAAAGCGCAAGCCGGGTTTATTGCATTGTTGGGGATGGTGAGCTGGCCGAAGGGCAAATATGGGAGGCGGCCATGGCTGCATCGTATTACAAGCTGGATAACCTGACCGCAATTCTGGATTGCAACCGATTGCAAGCAACAGGTCCCATCGCAGAGCGCTTCAATACCAACCCGTTGAAGGAGAAATGGGAAGCCTTTGGATGGAATACCATTGAAATCAACGGCCATGATATGAGTCAGATCCTACAGGGGCTGGATAGTGCCGAGCAAGTGAAAGGAAAACCAACCATTCTCATTGCTCATACCATCAAGGGAAAGGGCATTCCCTTTGCTGAAAACAATGCAGCCTTCCACAACGGTATCATGACACAGGAACAATACGAAACAGCCTGTAAAATCCTTTCAGAACAGGAGGTAATGTAACATGGGGTTTCAGAATCAAAGAAGGGTCTACGGACAGACCCTTGCAGAGCTTGGCCGTGAGAACAACAGGATTGTCGTTCTGGAAGCCGATCTGGGGAAAAGTACGATGACCTGCCTGTTTGAAAAGGAATTTCCCGAAAGGTTTTTTGAAATGGGCATCGCCGAGGCCAATATGATATCCTTTGCAGCAGGGCTTTCCCTGACGGATAAAATTGCATTTGCAAACTCCTTCGCGGTGTTTGCATCCGGACGACCTTATGATCAGATTCGGCAGGGGATTGCGATAGGAAAGCTGAATGTAAAAATTATCGGCTCCAGCGCGGGTTTGTCGGATTTCGGTGACGGCGCTACCCATCAGGCTATCGAGGACATCGCCATTATGAGGGCAATACCGAATATGACGGTTATCACACCATGCGACGGCATCGAAACCAAAAAGGTGATCCATGCAATCACCGAATACCACGGTCCGGTGTATGTTCGTCTATGCAGGAATGATGTCCCCGATATATATCCCGAGGATATGGAATTTGTCATTGGAAAACCGGTTGTGCTGCGAGAAGGGAAAGATATCACCTTGTTCGCCATGGGAAGAATGGTCTGTGAGGCCCTTGCTGCAGCTGATATGCTGGCAGTGGAGGGCATATCTGCAAGGGTTGTCAATGTGAGCACACTGAAGCCTTTGGATGAAGATTTAATCATTAAGCTTGCCGAAGGCATGAAGGGCATTGTTACGATTGAAGAACACGCACTGATCGGCGGGTTGGCCAGCGCCATTACCTTTGCGTTGCGAGGAAAGGGAATTCCTATGGATAATATCACAATCGGTGATTCCTTTGGTCAGTCATCGAACAACTATGATGAGCTTCTTGTACATTACGGCCTTACAGCCGACAATATTGCGGCGAAGAGCAAAAGCCTGGTGAAATAGGGAGGGGATGCGAATGGAAAAGACGATGAAAGCAGTTATCAAATATGACAATGTGGCTGGTGCTACGGAAGTCCGGGAAGTGCCGGTACCCGAAATAGGCCCCACGGATGTACTTGTACGGGTGGCATATATCGGTGTATGCGGGACGGATCCGCACATGCA
>JAAYJG010000288.1 GCA_012523055.1 Ruminiclostridium sp.
TATCTGAATGCTTCGGAAACCAAAGGTTTCCCCATGGCGCGGGTTTATAAAAACCAGACTGTTAGCCCGGGAGGCACAGAGAGTTCGCCGGCGCTGTTCAGACCCGATGGCGAAGATGAGGTGAAACTCATCCGCGTTGTGGCAAAATTAGAGGTACACATCTCCGGCGATGCAACAGCACAGGTGAAAAACATCAATTTTCACAATGCGCGCAGGCAGTTCAGCCTTGCATCGCTCACAACGCCCGAAGCCGATCCGGTTTATCACAATGCACAGGCGCTGAAAAAAACCGGAAACAACACCTATATATATTATATGCCCGAAGCGCTGATGACCTCTGCGCAATGGGTCAGCAGTGGAAACAAACTAATTAACTATTTTGTGATAGAAACTGCCATGGGAACAACCTACGAAGTTCCGATCATCACCTATGACGGGATTATTCCCGGCGACGCCGCCGACTACCTCACCTTCGCAAAGGGTGAACTGCCGGAGAAGCCGGATTATCAGATTTACCGCAATCACCGGTATGTTTATACCATTAAGAAATTGGAAGGCATTGAAATCTACTACGACATCAATCCGTGGGAGATGCGACAAAGCGCTTTTTACATGGGCTACGGCTACAATGTTGGGGTTGATGAAAACGGAAAAATAACCATCAGCAACACCGTGGAAGCGTGCGATCCGCACAAGGTTACGCTGAAAACCATTTCACCGTTTGCCTTTTCGGACAACACCACGGAGAAGACATTTGACAACATTGACCCGTCGGCATCCGGCGATTATGCACTGAAAACGGTTCCCGCCGCAGGCGATTCCTACCTTGAAGTGTGGTACAACGATGTGTTAGTTAAAACCTTTACTAAATAAAAAATGAGAAACATGAAGAAATTAATATATATCGCATTATTTGCTGTTGCCGCTGCGGGCTGCTCAATTTTTGGCGAAAACGACAAACCGGATGCAGGCGACAACATTACACTCTCGTTCAATGTGAACAATTACGTCAGAAACCAGCCGTTCAAATCGGCGCTTTTGACTGCCGATGACGAGCAGGCAATTGAGAATCTCTATTTTTTTCTATTTCCCGTTTCGGGCGGAGCAGCGCCTGCCACCTACGCTGTGGAAGCAGCAGATTTTACCGGCGGCGTGTGGAACGAATCCGAAAACAGGATTTCGCTGAGCCTTACCCGGGCAGAAGCGGGCGAGCGCAACGTCTTTATTGTTGCCAACTACCCGGCGGAGATGAAAGCGCAGTTGGATGCGGTGAGTGATGCCGAAGCGCTCAAAGCGGTTTTACAATCCACCGAAAATCCGTGGTCTGACAACCTTTCCACGCCAATTCTGATGTCAGGAAGCGCAACCCACAACTTCAACGACAGCCGAACGCTGAACAGCGTGCCGCTGACGCGCGCTATTGCCAAAATTGAACTTAACGTGAGCCTCTCGGAGGCTTTCCGCTCGGCGGTAACCAATGCCGAAGGAGAGGCACAGTACAGATACCGCTACGTGGATTTTGACAAAGCCACCTATGCGGTGAAACCGGCTGCCAAAGCAGACGATCTGACCACCTCGGAGTGGACGGACTGGGCTGAGGCGAACATTACGCAATCCGTGGGAAAAGCTACCGGACTGGAGCTGACCATCTACCTGAGCGAGCGCGATTCCAAAGGCGCAAAAGTGGAGATTCAGCTCTACTACAATGACGGAGGACTGCTTCCGCCGCCCGAGTTCGGTCCCGAGACCTACACCCTGCCGCTACCCGAAAAGATAGTGCGCAACCACTGGTATGTATTTGATATTGAAATTTAATTTCGGATGACTATGAAGAAAGATTTTACAAATAAATTATACGACTGTTTCTTTTCTGCAAGCAGGCTGCAAACAACAAACCGGAAAAAAATGACACAAAAGAGTAGTAATATATATATCAAATCTCTGCTGCTTGTGGTGGCAGTGGTGATGGGATGGACAAACGTCTTTGCCGAAGGATCGAAGGACCTTTATCCTTCAGGTTCTTACGGTGGTAGAGCCACTTTAAGAGCGAGCGAAACGGAACAAAATTACTTCCCTTTCCCTACTTATGGTACTCATTATGTGTATGCAAAAGAGGGAGAAACGATAGCGATTGCGTCGAGTGCGCAAAACAATACAACAAAAAGGATTTATTTAATAAACCCTTCCGGCACTGACGTTACACCAACAGGAACTGGTACAAATGATTCAGGACCAAATGCCACAAGAGGAAATATCTCTAACCGTGATGCAGAACTTGCAGGACCTCGTTTGCCTGGACAAGTCGCCGGTGAAGATAGATATTTACCGGTATATTATACTGTACCCAAGGACGGTGCCGGTATCTATAAGGTGGAATTTGGAGGAACTGGAACATCAGATGCAACAAACTCACCTAATAACTTAAAGGCTACTGACAATTGGACTCAAGGCGCTAACACTTATTTCATCTATGCTTGGGATATTTCGGTAGCTAATAGTGAAAAAACGGAATGGATTCCTGGCCGTGTGTATATGAATGTGTTCAATGCGCAAATTGCGAATGTGAACGGTAGCAACTGGCGAGGTGATGAATATAATTTCTACGGCAAATTTGTTGTACATACCCGAGATGGATTTATGTATGAAGTGGATAATAACGGCAATGCGGGCTATCGCTTTACTTTCATGGTGAATAATAAAGGTTTTCATGCCGTCGGCGATACTAAAACTCCTTCTTATCAAAGTATTTCTGCAACTACAGCAGCTCAAGTACAGGCAAGATACCGCGATCCACGCATTGTAGATGGAAACGATACTTACACTCAAAAGATTTTCTATAATCTGCCCGATGCCACAATGCCTGCTACTGCCAATGGAGCCGTGCCCGGTGGCAGCATATGGCTTCATGTGCCACAACCACAGTTGGATGTGAGCACCGCCCAATTTGTTGGTGCAGACGGCGAGTCCAATTGGGCGGCTGGTAGTAAGGGTGGGCATTTTGTATTTGAAGCTCAAGTTGGTTTGAAGTATGAAATCAAAATATCTCCATCAGGTGGCGCAAGCTTTGTTGAACGTATCCTTACTGGCTATGTTCAAGCCGAGAATATCGGAACTGACGGCAAAACCAGAGTTTATTGGGATGGCAAAGGTGGTAACGGACAGCCGCTTCCCAATGGCGTAAGTCCTGGGGGTGTAACCTTGCAATTGCAAGGTGCAGAAGTGCATTTCCCTTTTATCGATATGGAGGTGAACCCGAATGGGTTGAAACTGCAATTCTACAATCCGGCACGTAACGGATTTATTTCTGATAAAGTCTATTGGGATGATACGGCGATAGGCAATGGTGGTGGTAATACAGGTGGTGTTCCTAATCCTATTAATGCCAGTCATACTGCGGTACCAGCTGGTCAGTCGAGTGCCGGTATGGGTGGTGCAACGCCCAATGGACATAAATGGGGAAGTAGTACGGGACCAAGCAATGGCAGCACTTTTGGCAACAACCAAGGGATGGATACGTGGACTTTTGCTAAAGGAGCAACCTATAGCAATACCTTTGATGTAACTATCAAAGAAGCTGACTTGGCTATAACATCATTAAGTGCTGATAAGTCAAACAATATTTATGTAGGCGATGAAATAACTTATACGGTAAAAGTGAAAAACAATGGAAATCCCAATTATAGTTTTGAGGTTATCAATGCACCTTTCCATTTTGTAGTGCCTGAAGGGCTTGAGCCAATAACTGGTACATTTTATACCTTTGATGGTAATTCTTGCGGTGTGGAAACGGGTGGAAACAATCTAAGTTTTGATGACACATCAAATACTTTTAAATCAAAACTCAATCTGCCTAAAGACTGCGAAGTCACTTACACGATAAAAGTGAAAGTAAACGATAAAGCTACTGCCGGAACAGGTGAAGTAAAAGCAGGTATATTACGTCCGGCTGACGTATATGACCCCGATGGCACCAATACGAGTGACCCAGAAAATCCATTAGGTGATCTATATGCAGAAATAGATATGGAAAACTTTTTCTATCCACCGTTCGATCCATTTATAGAAGCGGAATATAACGGTAATGATGGAGAATCAAATAATGTTGCTAAGAAAGATGTTAAAGTAAAAACTAAAAGTGATTTAGCTATTGTAAAATCATCAAATCCCGAAACAGTAACTGTTGGAGATGATGTTACTTTTATACTGACTGTTACCAACAATGGACCACATGATGCTATCGGCGTAGTAGTAACTGATGAGGTTCCAAATGGATATACCAACATAACTTCAATAAGCGATGGAGGAACAATAAGTAACGGTGTTATTACCTGGGAAATTGACGAATTGGAGAATGATGAATCTTTTGATCTAACTTTCAAAGCTACAGTTAAAGGAGAAGGGGAGCACAATAACGTTGCTTCTGTTTCCAGCTATGATCCCAACTCTTTTGATCCTGTTGAAGAAAATAACGAAGATTCGCATAATCCAGTAAAGCCCAATACAACCAACGCTGTCGATGATTTCTTTGAGGGTGACGTGAATGAGACAATCGAAGGTAATCTGCTGTATAATGATTACGACCTTCAAGGTCATACTCAAACAGCTACTGCCGGACCATTCACAACTGAAAAGGGTGGTACAATTGAAATTAATGCCGATGGCAGCTTTACCTACACTCCACCAACTGATTTTGATGGAAGGGATTCATATACCTATACCGTGTTGGATGAAAAAGGAGCTACGGATACAGCTGAAGTAGTGTTTGATGTAGGTGTTTGTACTGTGGAAGTTGAGGGAGTAGATATTATTGTGCCATATCAAATATATGATAATGGAACTCTAATAACCAGAGAAGTTATTCAGCCAGATGTTGATTATGGTTATGTGATTGATATCTATGAGTTAGACAACTCCTTTAATATCGAATTTAATGGAATCAATATCGCTTCTCAAGAGATACAGTTTCAAGAGTTTGGCGTTCCAGCAGAAGTAAATTTGCCGATGAATGTTATGTTTGCTGACGGAGATAAGTATGAATATAATATCAATGGAACATGGATTGATCGTATATACGAATTAGAAGGAGATAAAGTGAATAATAAACCTATTATTCGTGTGATTATTAGTCCCACAGGTAATGTGCAGTTATTAGGTAGTAAGGTAAGTGCAGATCATGGTGATTATAAGCTTCAGCCATTAATACTCTATAATGGCAATGTGTTTAATCAAGTTGTATTCAATCCATCAGGTAATTTCTTAAAGGTTACACAAATTGCAGTAGGCGAGACACTTATGACTGCTTATGGATACGGACGTACCACCTGTGAAAGTATGCCTGTAGCTATCAATGATTATGTAAGCACACCTGTGGATACGCCGGTAAGCGGAAATATTCTGACCAATGATGATGGGGAAGAGATTAAAGTATCTGGACTTAAAGATGTTGGTGGAGAGCCCATAGAATTAGATACACCTACTCTTATAAAAGGAAAAGACGGTTCAGATGCAGGTACTATTACAATAAAAGAAGATGGTACGTTTACCTTTACTCCCGAACCGGGCTTTACTGGTGAGGTACCGATTGATTATGAAATCAAAGATACCAGAGGTTTAAGCGATCAGGCTCAGTTAGTGATTAATGTAATCCCTGCTGTGAATCCAACAAAGAACAATCCTCCAATCGCTGTGGATGATAATTTTAAGGGTCCGAAAGGCGAGAAAATTGAGGGTAATATTATAGTAAATGACTTTGATCCGGACAATGATCCAATTAAAGTAACAGAAATTGTTGTAGATGGAGGAACTACAGTAGAAGTTACAGCTACAACTCCAGGAACTATAACTATACCTGGTGTAGGAGAGATAACAGTAAACGAAGATGGTGATTTTACTTTTGAACCAGAAGATGACTTCTTTAGTGATGTACCGCCTATAACATATACAGTATGTGATAATGGAGATGCTGTAGAATGTGATGATGAGAATGTTAATATCACCATATTTTACAAAGATGAGTCTGAAAATGCTGTTTATGCAAA
>JAAYJG010000289.1 GCA_012523055.1 Ruminiclostridium sp.
ATTGTCATCCCCAGGAGGTATATCCCTGCTTGATTTGATGCTGCCGGGGTTGCTTCCGCCCTCATAATCCATACAATCAATAAAGGCTGTTTCATTGCCCTGAAGCCTGTGCCAGGTAATCAATTTCAGAATGCTTGTGGGGTGTGCGAATGAATACCAGCCTTTCTGACATTCATTCACACAGACCACCGGCGGATTGATGAACAGGATTCTTTTCATGAAAGACCTCCAACAAATTAGTGTCCTCAGAATCAGCGTTCTCGCCGCGAGTGGAGTTAGGGAGTGGCGGGGTTGGTGATTCTATTTCCTGGATTCCCCCACAACATGGCTGGAAGCCATCCAAATTCAACAAATCAGGCAGTATGATCAGTCAACCAGCCAGTTGTTGTCGGGCTGTATCCCAGGCCGATATATGGCCAGGTATGCCTTGGCATCCGTAATGCCGCCATCATGAAACCCCAGCTTGATATGATGAATCATTTTAAACAGCATAAGGCTTAGGGTGTCCGAGGTTTCCTTCCTGCGGGAAGCAGGTAAGGGAACCTCTCCGGGGTACCGAAGCAACCCGGAACGTTTGGATGGATGAATACAGACATATTCAGATAATTCGTCCAAAAAATCAGCCCAATTATCGGTATCTTTCCGATCCCAGTCCAAATAGCATTCAATGCCGATTTTTTCAGAGATCCCGGTTCCGGTGAAGTTCAGATCCACTGCCAGTGTTCGGACAGCTGGCGCAAGCATATCAAAAACTGCCTTTAAAGCTTTTGCATTACCCCGCCAGCCCATATCTTTCAGCCAGTCCGGTATTAGTAAGGGGTTGAGTTTGTTAATACAAAGCCTGATGTCTCTGCAGGGTCTTCCCAGCATGGAGCCAAGCTGAAACAGCTGTCCCGGTTGGGGGATGCTTCCGATAAATGAAATAACATTTTCGAGGGTTTCTCCGGAAATTTGCAGCAAATCACACGATTGCGATAAAAGCTCGTGAAGCTCGTCCATTGTAAGTTCTGCACTGCGCAAGCCCAGAAAAACCGATGGCAGACCGATAAGTCCGCTTGCAGCTTCCCACGATATCGGCTTTTCGGTATCGAATTCAAGCCACAGGTTCAGGATGTGTTTGTTCATAAAAGACTGGTGCTGAATCCATTGTGCGGCAAATGACCTGATTTGCTGCCACAACGGATACATCCGGCACAGCTGATCCAGGCTGGATGTATACTGGCCGGCCAAAAGCCTGTGACCGGGGGTGTTTCTTTTTACTTCAAACAGGATATCAGTTAAAGGCATAGGTTCATGCAAACGGCTTTCCAAACCCCAGAAATTAGTCAGCGATGCGGGAAGCATATCCGCTACAGCGGTAAGCCTGCGGTATCCATCGGGGTTTAAAAGCTCGGGGGGGATGGTTCCATGAAGCAGATCCAAATCCGCCGATAAGTTTGTTTGATTATTGCCATGTTCCATATTGCATGATCCTCTGGTACTACCCATAAGAGCCATGTTTGCAGATGGCTTTTCCTGGATAATTCCACGACAGGAGGTTACAGCTTTGCCGAATACACGGTTTCATCTAAAAAACCGTTGTGAAACAAATTGTTTAAAACAGCCTGGGCTTCAAAAAAGCTATACTTCCCTGAACTTACAAGAGTATTCATGGCATCACCGAAGGTCACAGGCGAACCGGTTAAAAGGTTTCCCAATGACCGGAATATATTCCTTTCCCGGAAGTGATGAATTTGATTGGGAGATACCAGATCAAACCCATCTTCAAAGGTTCTGCAGACCAAATCATCCCGCAGCCTCAATGGCATATTCTCAGGAGGGACTTCAGGCATGTTCCGTTCGATCATCTGCATAACGATTTGATGAAAATCCTCTGCCGTCTCAAAGGAGACTTCATCAAAAACACGATATCCCAAAGGCCACCGCTGTGAAGTATAACAGGGGCTGACCAGCTTGATGACCTTTGTGACAAGATTGATGTAAAAGCCGGAAACACAGGCAATGGTCCCCTGCGGGACAACGTCCTGCAAATAGTTGGCGTCGTCACGTTCCCGCATATCTCGCTTTTGTTCGAAAATCCGTCCGCCGGACACCTTTTGCCGTTCGCTGTCCTTCATCTGCATGATCATGTTCACATGCATCAGTTGTTGCGGAGTATGATTATCATGAACTTTTCGAAGCATACCCGGGGTCAGGATGGAAAGCCTTGGCCAGGGCAGATTTCTGGGTTGATAAAAGGCTATCAGGTCGTCAATCCATTTTTTATCTGCGCAGACTGCGGTGGAGGTGCAGACGTCCGAGCCCGTAATATCGGCGAAATCCTTCATGTAATCGATATAATGAGGGTTGTCATAAGGCTCTGTCGCATAATACAGCAGAGCCAGGCCTGCCGCTTGACCTAAAATATCGGTGCAAGCTTTAACAATATCTCTGAAGAAAGCCCGGTTCTTCCCGTAATCCAGTACGCCCTTCAGTTTTCCCGCACAAAACGAGCAAAACCAGCATTGAACGCTGCAGCCATCTGCCAGCTCAATGGCAAGGGTGGGGTGATCAATGAAATGATTGAAGCCCCCCAGCTCGCTTTCGGCTGAAGCAATGCGGCGACTGCGCCATTTTTGGTACCGGGTGCTTTTTGATGGGAGAGATCGATGTGTGCAAACATCCCTGTACTGAATTTTTCTACTCGAAGCGAAACGCAGCCAAAGCTTCAGAAGAGGATAATCATTCAACGCGGATGATTGTAATTGGGATACACCGCAGCCGGTCTGTAAAAGGTAATCCCTGACACCGTCCGGATTTTCCCAGAGCGGCGACATTTCATCTGGATCAAACTCAATTCCGATTCTCTTCATCCGGTTCATTTGCTCATCGCTGAAATGCCCCGAATTGACTGACGCCCGAAAGTCGGCGTCTGCGTCATAGCATTCAAAAAAGCGTTTCACTTGGGAAATTTGATCAAGTTCGTCCTGTGTAAAGGCTTTCAGGACCTTCATGTAACTGTTCATATTTTTATCGCTCATGTCACGTCCCTCAACAGAAAATGAAATAGATATGGTGGAGCCAATCAAATGTAAATTAACAGTTCATATCATGGATGGCAATGGAATTACCAGCCACCCTGAGCGGTACAGGATGTAACTGCTGCAGCCGCGCTAACGCAGGCGGCTACAGCTACCACTGATGTGCCGCCGGATACCTGTTCCAGTTCATCATCGCTGAGTTCATCAGCTGATTCCATGTCTTTGGCGATATCTATGAAGTCCTGCATACTGATGTCATACCCGTATTCTTTGGCCAGTGCAATCATACCCTCAATATTGTTCAGGCCCGTTTCCTTGGCCTTCCGGTTCAACTCCTTGTCCTCCACAACCTTCACACCGAAGGCTTTCAGGTTCTCCACACTCATAAGGCTTACCTCTTTCCCTTTGCTGGCTC
>JAAYJG010000290.1 GCA_012523055.1 Ruminiclostridium sp.
AGGACACATTGTAATTCGTAACAAAATGCACACAGAGCTTGTTTTTTGTATCCGGATCCTGGTTTACCAGTTTTGCAATCTCATTGATATATTTGATAATGCCTTTTGCACGATAATAGCCCGGTGCTGCCTTCGCCCCGAAAATATAGGCCGTTGGGGTGAAATCCTTGATAATGCCGTCTTTAATGCCATAATATATGGCCAGTATGGAGAATGCATTCATCAATTGACGTTTATACTCGTGAAGCCTCTTGATTTGAATATCAAAGATAAAGGTCGGATCAATCCGGACATTCTCCTTTTTATAAATGTAGTCGGACAATACCTGCTTATTATTGCTCTTTATCCTATTCAGGGCTGACAGCACAGCACTGTTATTCTTAAAGCTGTTGAGAGCCTGCAGGTTTTCAAGATTTTTTTCAAAACCATTGATGCCCAGGTCGTGCAAATAACTGCAAAGCTGTGGGTTGCAAATACCAAGCCAGCGCCGCTGTGTAATGCCATTGGTTTTATTCTGAAACCTGTCGGGGTAAACAGAATACCAATTCTTTAATGCATCATTCTTTAAAATATCAGTATGGATTCTGGCAACACCGTTCGTCGTAGAGGTAGCATAAATAGCAAGCCGCGCCATATGTATCATGCCATCATTAATGATTTTAAAGGTTGATATTTCTTCTTTACTAAAACCCTTCTTACCAAGCTCCTTCTTTAACTGGTGATTCATCTGAACAACGACAGGATAAACCTCAGGCAATACTTTCTTAAATAACCTCACGCTCCATTTTTCCAACGCCTCAGCCATGATAGTATGGTTGGTATAGGCGAAGGTAGACTGTGCGATTGAAAAAGCGGATTCAAAAGAGAGTTCATAATCCACGGTCAGAATGCGAATCAGCTCAGGAATGGCGACGGTAGGATGGGTATCGTTTAGCTGAATTGCATTGAATTGAGGGAATTTTTCAAACTCGGTGCCATGCTTTTTTACAAACCTGCGGACACAATCCTGGACAGAAGCACTGGACATAAAATATTGCTGCTTCAGACGCAAAATTTTCCCTTTGTTTTTATCGTCATTCGGGTAAAGGACCATGCAAAGATTGTCGGCTTCATTCTTTTCTTTCACTGCCTTTTCATAAATTTGTGCGTTGAAATCAACAAAGCTGAAATCCTCGATAGGCTCGCTTTGCCATAGCCTCAGCGTATTGACGGTCTTTGTTTCAAAGCCGATAATGGGCATGTCATAGGGCACTGCATAGACTTTGCTGTCTCCAAAAACGACGGATACTTTTTCATCTTCCCGGCGAACTGACCAGGGGTCTCCGTATTGCTGCCAATCGTCCTTGGTCTCCACCTGAAAACCGTTTTCAAACTTCTGCTTGAATAATCCATATTTATAACGAATGCCATAACCGCTTACGGGCAAATCGTGTGTAGCGGCACTGTCCAGGAAACATGCTGCAAGTCGCCCTAATCCGCCGTTGCCAAGCGCATCGTCCTCGACCTCTTCCAGGCTGTTATAATCTACACCCTTCGATTGCAGCAAAGCTTTCATTTCCTCCAGCACACCCAAGGCATGCAGGTTATTGTAAAAAGCCCTGCCCATCAAAAATTCAGCGGATATGTAATAAGCCTGCTTCTTGTTACCGTTTTTCATTAAGTTGTCCTGCCACTGTGGCCATATGTACGTCACAGCGGCCCGTGATATCGCATAATTTAACTGCGTACCCGTCGCATTCTCAAGCTTTGTAAAAAATTGAGTTTCCAAAATGTTTTCAGCTGTTTTCAGTAATTCCTGGATATCCATATAAATCAAACCCTTTCTTTTTTCAAATTTCGAAGAACCCCACTGCTATCAGTTTGGGGTTCTTTGCTCTTTCATGAGCGGAAATAGGTGTCGGTCATCTTTGCAATCTGCTTTTGTACAGACTTTTTGAACTGGCCCTTTGTCAACCGCCATTTCCAGTTATCACCCACCGTGGAAGGAATATTGATTCTCGCCTCCGCACCAAGGACAAGATAATCCTGAATGGGCACGATAACAAGGTCCGCAACACTTTGAACAACTGTGAGGATGATATCGTAGACAGGATTCCTGCCATCCACACGACAATATCGCCGCAGCGAGCTCTTATCCTTTCTTGACAGCCCTTTGTACCATTCCAGCAAAGTGGCATTATCATGTGTTCCCGTATAGGCCACGCTTCTTTGCAGGTAATGATGGGGCAGGTTATCGCTGTCATGGCCGTTATCAAAACCAAACTGAATCACTTTCATTCCCGGATAACAGGTTTCTTTTAAAAGGGCATGAAGGCTTTCGGTCTGAATGCCTAAATCCTCTGCAATAATGTCAACATACCCCAATTGCTTTTCAACCTGCCTGAATAGATTAATCCCCGGGCCCTTGCACCATTGGCCATTTACAGCGGTTTTTTCAGCGTAGGGTACCGCCCAGAAGCCATCAAAACCCTTAAAATGGTCGATTCTTATGGTATCATACAGCTTTGCGGCATACTCTATCCTTTTTATCCACCAGCTGTAGTTGTCCTTCGCATGTCTTTCCCAATGATAGAGCGGATTTCCCCAAAGCTGCCCGGTTTTTGAAAAATAATCGGGAGGAACCCCGGCGACACTGATGGGGTTTAAGTTCTCATCAAGCAGAAACAGCGATGGATCCGCCCAAACATCAGCACTATCCATGGCAACATAGATGGGTATATCACCGATGATCTTAATTCCTTTTTTATTGGCGTATTCTTTTAATGCGTTCCATTGCTTTGTAAAGTAGAATTGCAGAAAGCTATGAAACTCAATCTCATCGCTCATCTGTTCACTGTACCGTTTTATTGCGTCAGGACGTCGGAACTTAATATCGTCATCCCATTCCAACCACGACACATCATTAAAGCAGCTTTTTATGGCCATGTAGAGGCAATAATTATCCAGCCATGAGGCATTTTTCTTTTTAAATGCGATATAATCTTTCTGGTGGTGGTGCTTTGAATTTACAAAAGCTTTTCTTAAAAGCGGGTATCTTCCTGAGCGAAGCTTTTCGTAATCAATCCGATTATTATGATCACCAAAATCAACCCCTTCACAATCTTCCCTTGTTAACAGCCCCTCGTTTATCAACAGGTCCAGATCAATGAAATAGGGATTGCCGGCAAAGGTAGAAAAAGACTGGTACGGCGAATCTCCAAAACCGGTAGGACACAGGGGGAGTATCTGCCAATATTTTTGCCTTGCGTTTTTCAGGCTGTCTACAAAATTGTATGCTTCTTTACCGAAGGTGCCTATGCCATAATTGGAGGGTAAACTGAAAACCGGTAGCAGAATACCACTTGCGCGTTTGTTCTGTTTCATAAAAAACCTGCCTTTATTGCTGATAATATATACTGTTACACTTAACCGCCGAAACTTCAATAGTAAACTCCGCCCACAACCAAATAGCGCAACCATATTGTCGCTAACCATCAAATTCTTTTCAAACAACAAGATGCTATTGCAATATTGTCGTTGAACAGGGCGGTAATGTTAATAACCCTTTTTCAATACGAGCAGCGGAATTGTCTGAATCGCACAACAAGCTGCCTCTGATTTTTACTTTGCCAGGATGAAGCGTTTCCAGATCCTCGCTAAGCTCACGATCACTCAGATTATGTATCACTAAAACCGTCCGGTTGCCCCACGTCATGGTGTAAGCGCATATTTCGGGGTTCTGAGTATCCAGCCGGGTCATTTCGCCTCGTGCAATCTCGGGAAAACGCTTTTTTATCGTAAGAATTTCTTTATAAAAATTTAACAGGGAATTCTTATCATCCATTTGTGTATCCACACCATCCAAATCGCTGATGGA